>JAUVQL010000099.1 GCA_030598165.1 Acidobacteriota bacterium
ATTGATGGTGGGAGGAAACATTTGTTCCTTCATTACAAGGGCCGATATTCCCGCTTCCAATCCGCCGGCTCCTCCCAGCAAGTGCCCAGTCATCGACTTGGTGGAGCTTACCGCGAAACGATAAGCGTGATCGCCAAACACGGTTTTTATGGCGAGTGTTTCGGTTCGATCGTTATATTCGGTCGACGTGCCGTGGGCATTGATGTAACCGACCTCCTCTGGAGACACACCTGCATCAGCCAATGCCTGCTTCATGACCCGGACAGCACCGTCGCCATCGGGTGACGGTGCCGTAATATGATGGGCATCCGACGTCATGCCGTACCCAATGATTTCAGCATAGATGGAAGCGCCCCTGTCGAGAGCGTGCTCGAGGCTCTCAACCACGAGCACACCGGAACCTTCACCGACTACGAAACCATCCCGGTCCCTGTCAAAGGGGCGCGATGCCCGTTCGGGTTCATCATTGCGACGCGATAGAGCACGCATCGCGGCAAATCCCCCGATTCCCATGGGGGTAATGGCCGCTTCGGAACCACCTGCAATCATGGCGTCTGCTTGCCCACGCTGGATGATTTTGAAGGCATCGCCTACGGCATGAGAGCCGGCCGAACAGGCCGTCGCCGTCGCCGAACTCGGACCCTTGGCGCCAAAACGTATCGAGACTTGTCCTGAAGCAAGGTTGATAATCGTGGCGGGAATGAAGAAGGGTGAGATCTTGCGAGGCCCTCCCTTCATCAGAGCTTCATGCTCACGCTCGATAGTGGAAAAACCGCCAATCCCCGATCCGATGTAGACTCCGATCCGGGTTCTATTTGCAGGTGTGATCTGCAATCCGGAGTCCTCCATGGCAAAGCTGGAGGCAGCCAAAGCGTAATGGATGAAAACATCCATCTTCCTGGCTTCTTTCTTGTCCACGAACTGAAGCGGGTCGAAAGCTTTGACTTCACCGGCAATACGACAGCTGAATTCCGTTGCATCGAAATGGGTTATAGGCCCGATTCCACATCGACCTTCTAGCAAAGCGTCCCAGGTTTCCCTAGTTCCGGTACCTATCGCCGAGACCAAGCCAATCCCGGTCACAACAACTCTTCTATTCAAGCCGCTGCCTCCACACTAGACATATCGAAAACGTGAGCTCGATTCGACCGAATTACTTCGCGTGCTCCTGGATGTAACTAATGGCCTCCTTCACACGAGTGAGCTTCTCCGCGTCCTCATCAGGAATCTCGAGACCAAATTCCTCTTCAAGTCTCATGACAAGCTCAACTTGATCCAGCGAGTCGGCTCCCAAGTCCTCCACAAACGATGCCTCTGGTGTCACTTCGTCTTTTTCCACGTTAAGCTGCTCAGCAACTATATCGGTGACTTTGTTAACATCTACTTTACTCATTCAGTCCTCCCTAAATATTTGACTTGACATCATAGCATTACAGGTTCATGCCACCATTAGATTGGCAGCAATGATAGGGCCCATCGAGATTCGTCGCAATCACCACGTCCCAATCCTCGGGCTACCCGCCTAGCTTGGGTGCGCCTCTTATCCCGTGAGCGCCGCGCCTGCCGCACTCAGCAGACAACAGTCGGCGCTCCCGGAGCTTCCGCCTCGGTTGCAGGCGGAAACCAACGACTTCGGAGAGATCAGCCACTCGATAATTCCTCGAGGAGCTTGTCGAGACTTTCCGGTTTTTCGACAGAGGTAACGTTCGCCTGTTTGTGGATTTTCCGCACGAGTCCGGCAAGCACTCTTCCCGGTCCGACCTCGATGAAACGGGTCACCCCTTCTTCCACCAATCGATGGATGGACGCCTCCCATCGGACCGGAGACGCGACCTGCCGTTCCAATCCGGAGCGTGCATCCGAGCTTTCTGTTATGGGTATCGCATCCGCATTCGTCACCAGAGGCATTTGAAGATTCGAGAATTCGGTAGTTTGCAGATCTCGACTGAGCCGATCCGCAGCCGGCTTCATGAGCTGACAATGAAAAGGCGCACTGACCGGAAGCGGTATGGCTCGCCGCGCTCCACTCTCTTTCGCCAATGCGGATACTCGCTCGACGGCCGCACGGTGTCCGGCGATTACCACTTGCCCCCCCCCGTTGAAATTCGCAGGCTCTACGACCTCTCCCTCCGCCGCTCGCCGGCAGATCTCGCCCACCTCGTCAGCCGCAAGACCCAAAATAGCGGCCATTGCGCCGACACCCACTGGAACGGCTTCCTGCATGTAGCGCCCTCGTTTGCGTACGAGAGTGAGCGCATTCTCCAAACCAAGAGATCCTGCAGTCACGAGGGCGGAATACTCTCCAAGGCTGTGTCCTGCCACGAAATCAGGCACTACGCCCTTCTGTGCCAACACTCGCTCGACCGCAATACTAGTTGCCAGTATCGCCGGTTGTGTATTCTCCGTCAGTTTCAGTTCCTCTCCTGGGCCCTCGAAACAGAGATCGGACAGTGAAAAACCAAGAGCACGGTCGGCACGTTCAAATACGTCCTTCGCCTCCGGGTACGCCCCCGCGATGGATTTTCCCATGCCCGCGTATTGAGAGCCTTGGCCCGGAAAAATAAAAGCCGTCTTATTCATATTCCAGCACTTCGCGGTGGTGCATTCTTCCACGTATCCACGGCATGCAATGCCTCAGCCCTACATCCTCAAAAATGAATAAATAGACTCGAGAGCCCGTATCTCCTCAAATGGTCCATTGGATCGAGGAGTCGAAGATCTCCGGCGAAAGTGAAAGAGTGTGTAATGACGGTTTCAACTCTTGCGAGATTCTCGTGAGTAAGAACCTGGAGATCCACTAGGAATACCTAGAACTCCTTGACCTCCATAACTTGCTTTCTCTTGTAGTAACCACAGGCCGGGCAAACCCGATGGGGAAGTTTAGGTTGATGACACTCGGGGCACTCCGACAGCGACTTGCTGGAGAGCGCTTCGTGTGACCGTCGCTTGTTGCGACGGCTTTTTGAATGGCGCCTTTTGGGATTAGCCATTGCAGTTTACTCCTTCTGGCCTCATCTTCTCGATTTCCTGTTTCCTGAATTCCGATTTCTTGTTGATGGCGCCTAGCTCGCAACACTACGCAACAGGGCAGCCAAGGCCCAACGGTTCAATCTACGATTCTAGTAGCGTCTTGAGTTTGGCCAGCCGCGGGTCCACTAAATCTTTTTCACAGCTACACTTAGAGAGGTTCAAGTTGGTGCCACATTGGGAGCACAGGCCTTGGCAGTCTTCCTTACACAGAGGCTTCATCGGAAGTGCCAAGTAGATTTGCTCCCAAACGATCTGATTCACATCGATTCTGTCATCTTTATAGAAGCTCACGGACATGTCACTTTCCGTCAACTCCCGTTCTTCCTCTTCGCCTTCCCCAGTCCCAACATTAGCCCGTTGGGGCATGTAGAGCAGATCGAGCTTCTCATGAATGGCGATGGATAAGGGCACCAAGCAGCGAACGCAGCTCATCTCAATAGATGCTTTCATGTCACCGAGCAAACAGATTCCCCCCTCACGAACCGGAGAGAGGCGGCCCGAAACAAAGACCCGATCGATCAATCGGACCTCTTCCTGTGCTGTGAGCTGTTGTGTCGGGATCTCACGCTCGAACGACTGCCCTTCGGGGGGCAACTGCTGTACGTCGATAAACATTTCAGCATCTTCAGGTCAAACGGGGAATTATAGCACGCGGCGGTCGCGTGTCAAGGTATGTGGCAAGAGCAGAAAACGAACAAAATGAGAAACTAGGTTCCTAGATCGGCGGGCAAACTACTCCTTCGATTCCTCTCCCTCGACGACGGCTTCGAGATTGAGATAGTTGCCAAATTGACGTGAACCGCTGATCGTCGAGATGGCATGTTTGAAGATCATCTGATCTGCACCATTGTTTTCCATGATAATGGCGAATCGGTCAAAGTTTTTGATGCGCCCTGTGAGCTTTGTCCCATTCATCAAATAGATGATCACGTTCAGGCGTTCCTTTCGCGCGTGGTTGAGGAAAGCGTCTTGAACGTTAGGGGGCTGTTTCTGCATAGAGGGTCTCCTCCCCTATTGAGTACTTTGTGTCGATCACGACTTCGAGATGTTCATGGACCGCGCGGTCGATCTCGGGCTCGTCTCCCCAACCCTCGAACCAGACCACACCTTCTTCTCGTCTGAACCAGGTCATTTGTCTCTTGGCGTACTTGGTGGTTGCTTTGACGATCAACGCCCGAGCTTCTTCCATGGGAATCTCACCGGAAAGGTAATCGGCGATTTCACGGTATCCAATCGCTTTGAAAGCGGGCACGGAGGAACCGTATTCGTTGAGCAGATTCTCAACCTCTGCAACGAATCCGTCATCGAACATCTCTCCCACTCGCCTCTCGATCCTCTCGACAAGCGCTTTTCGAGGCGGGGAAAGGCCAATTAGGACGAAACGGTACTCCTCGAGGAGGCTCCGTCTGCGAAGCATCATTTCGCTCATCGTTGTCCGAGTCTGAAGAATCACTTCCAGTGCCCGAACCGACCTCACGAGATCGTTCGGATGAATTCTCTCAGCTGACGTGGGATCAAGTCGCGCCAACATTCGATGAACAAACGCGCTCCCCCGCCGGCGAGCGATCTGGTCGATCCTCGACCTAAGCTCCGGTGTTCGACCCGGCCCCTCGAAAAGTCCTTTTCTGAGTGCACGCAAATAGAGTCCGGTGCCACCGACAACGATGGGTAGCTTTCCTCGTCGATTCAAATCTTGCACCAGGGGTACAACTTCCCGAACGTAATCCGCGGCGGAGAACTCCTGATCGGGATTCACCCCATCGAGCAAATGATGCGAAATTCCATCCTGGGCTTCATGACTCAGCTTACCGGTGCCGATATCGAGATTTCGATAAACCTGCAAAGCGTCACAGCTTATGATTTCTCCATCAAAAGACTTAGCAAGCGAAATACCAAGCGCACTCTTCCCGGTTCCTGTCGGTCCTACAACGCCGACTACGAGGTTTCTGCCCCGGTGGGTACTGGCTTCTGGCATCCAGATCTACCTTGGAATCTATACCTTGGCGTCCCGCTCAATGGCCAAATGCACGGACCAAAGCGATGAGGAGGATCATTGAACCCACCACAACGGCGCCATAGATTTCTGGCGCTTTCATGCGGGGAAGAGACAATTCTGAGAACCAAACGGCACTTGCTATCACCCGGGC
>JAUVQL010000171.1 GCA_030598165.1 Acidobacteriota bacterium
AGCGGTGGTCTTTTTTTGTATTCTTTTTGAGATCCAAGCGTATGGATCTGTCATCCAAAATGTTGGATCCGTACGGGTTTGGCTGCGAAGATATGAAAAAAATGCCTTTGTTTTCAGCGGCTTAAGTCCTATGAGATATTGATGCGCCTTGGTACAAAACTTGCTATGTATTAATTAGATCACTGTAGGACTTTGGGAAGAGGTGAATACTCCAGTCCGAAGTCGAGACACTTGTAATGAATACGAAACGTTCCGGGTCATGGAAAAAAGCACTCGTCTTGTCCACGAGCGTGATTCTACTCTTCCTGGGACTTGAGAATATCTCTCTTAAATCGAGTTTCCGCCTCCTCGATGACGGCGTCTTTTGGGAAACGAGGGACGGCCGAGTCCTGGCAAAAAGAGTCGACCCAGATGGCCCGGCGGCTGTTGCCGGGTTGCACAAGGGAGACGTGTTGGTTGCTGTGGGCGAACGAGCGGTCGACACGGCTCTCGACATCCGACAGATCCTCGAGGGCTCGATTGAAGGTCAAACCCTGACCTATCAAGTTCTACGGGAGAAGGAGAAACGAGCGCTCGCTGTATCCGTTGCACCGCTCCCTCGTGGAAACGTGGGGGCCTACTACTTTCTGGCTGCCGTCGGCATCTTCTCGCTCATTGTGGGAACGGTGGTTTATATCAGACGTCGCGGAGTGGCTGCCACTGCTCACTTTTACTTGCTGTGCATGTTCTGGTACCTAGCCTTCGCATTTTCTCCTGCCGGAAGGTTCGATGTCTGGGATACAGCTTATTACTGGATGGATCGAGTCGGCCTCCTGTTCTTTCCGCCATTGTTCCTCCATTTCGCTTTGTGCTTTCCGGAAAGAAAGCAGTTCGTTGAACGGAACAAATGGGTGTTGCCGCTTCTTTACGTCCCATCGTTCCTGTTCCTTCACATGTCGATGCTCGGGAGTCTCGTTTTCTTCACGAATGTTACATGGGGTGACCGGTTCTTCGTGTTCGCTAATCAATTCCTCGACCGACTCGTACCCGCCTATGTTTCGGCCATGTCACTTGCAGCTTTTGCTGCCTTCGTGAACTCCCATCACAATGCTCGGACCATCACGATCAAGAAACAGACTAAGTGGATCGTCTGGGGAACGGGATTTGGTACCGTCCCATTTGCGCTCTTCTATGCGATTCCCTATCTAGTGGGCGCGAAGCCGAGCCTCGCAGCGGAGTTTTCGGTCGTGCCTTTGGCTCTGATACCGCTGTCTTTCGCCTACGCCATCGTTAAGTACCGGCTAATGGACGTGGAGGTCATCTTCAAGCGTGGCGTGGTCTACACACTTGCTACAAGTGCAGTGGTTCTACTCTATTTCGCCATTTTCCTGCTCGGTACGAAGTATCTGGTGAACGAGGCCTACAGTACCGTCATCGCGCTCGGAGCGACGATGATCGTTGTTTTGTTGTTCTCACCGATAAAGAGCAAGATTCAGGTGGCCATCGATCGCCTCTTTTACCGCGAGAGTTTCGACTACCGACGAGCCCTACGCGATTTTTCGCGCGATCTCAACGCACATTTGGACCTCGATCAACTCTCTCGTCGATTGGTCGAGCGGATTCGAGATACGTTCGAAGTAGAGAAAGTTGCCTTACTGGTCCCCGGTGACGACAGTGGAGACCTCGAGGTTCTTGCTGGAGACGGACTTACTGCGTCTGAGCTGAGGAAGGTGAAGATCTCTTCCGACTCCCTCTTGCTGGCCCGATTGACGGGTGGCGAACCGGTGTATCATGGCGAGATCGATGTGAACAGTAATCGCACTGCTTCCATTCCAGCTGAGCAAGATGGCGGCAATATTCTGATGGTCGACGGCTTTCAATATGCGATTCCTTGCCTCATCGAGAATCGAGCAGTCGGTGTAATTCTGTTGGGAAGACGTTGGAGTCAGAGCGCCCTATCGAGCGAAGACATGGAGCTTCTCCTGACGTTGTCGGGACAAGCGGCCACGGCCATCGAGAATGCACGTCTCTATCGGTCGTTGGAGCTCAAGGCAGAGCAGTTCGAGCGGCTCAAAGAGCACAGTGAGAACACTATCGAGTCATTGGATGCCGGAATTCTAGTGCTGGACCTTTCCGGTAGAGTCGTGCGGTGGAACAAGGCCCTCGAGAACCTGTATGGCGTGAGTCGACGGGATGCTCTCGGTCATACCGTTGCGGATCTTTTCCCGGTATCGTTCCAGGAAGTTCTGAGAGCCAGCATGGGATCGGATTGGTGGACCCGTCGTGAGTCCTCCGATGTTTCCCGCATGAATTTGTTCAACCGACGGGATGAGAACAAAGTCGTCAAACTCCAAGTCGCACCGTTCGTTTCCGACTCCGGCGAGAACCAAGGTGCGATTATGATCTTCGAGGACATTACTACCAGGGTAGAAATCGAGCAGCAGTTGCAGTTGAGGGAAAAGATGGCGTCTCTAGGGCTGCTCGCGGCCGGCGTGGCTCATGAGGTCAATACTCCGCTTACGGGTATCAGCAGTTTCACTCAGATGCTGATGGACCAGACGCCTGAAACAGACAGTCGTGTCAAGCTCCTGGAAAAAATCGAACGGCAGACAGAGCGCGCCTCGAAGATTGTCAACAGTCTTCTCAATTTCGCTCGCCAGGGCCGATCGGACTTCATCTCGGTGAACCTCCATGAGGTCGTTAGCGATGTCCTCTCGCTCTTGGAGCATCAGTTGTCGCGGAGCCGGATCAAAGTCCGGAAGGAGCTAGAGCCCGACCTACCCAAGGTTCTAGGCGATGAGAACAAGTTGCAGCAGGTCTTTTTGAATCTCATCTTGAATGCGCAAGAAGCGATGCCGTCCGGTGGTTGGCTCACCATCAAGACTTCCAGTGGTGGGGCTCAAGTCGCCGCCGAAATTTCAGATACAGGGCATGGCATTAGCAAAGAAGAAATCAAGCACGTTTACGACATGTTCTTTACCACCAAGAAAGCCGGGAGGAGCGGCACCGGTCTCGGACTTTCAATTACCTACGGAATCGTTCAAGAGCACTCAGGACAGATCTATGTAGATAGTGCCGTTGGAAATGGGACGAGCTTCCAGATCAAACTACCCACCTACGATAGGATAACCACTTCGACCCCCCGTGCCGCGGTTGGGGAGAAGTTGTAGGAGACGGAGCGGAGCCAAAAGCGAATCGAGCCGGATGTCGTTGGGCAGTGGTCGTTTCGAAAATCGCATTAAGCCAAGCGCGATGAAACAGTCGATAAAGACGCGCCGGCAAATGAGCTCCTTCCCTCGCGAGCTTGCACTTACTTGTGGGCAATAAAGCTGCCGATTAGGAGATATTCGGGAGTTACGACAGAATGGAAAATGAATCCATGAGTGAGAAAGGAACCGTCCTTGTCGTTGACGACGAGGAAGTGATGAGAGAGATCTTGGAGACTCTCCTGGTAGAGGAGGGCTACCGAGTCAAGCTCGCAGAAAATGGTGAAGATGGTCTTGCCATTTCACGCCGCGAACCCATTGACGTCGCCGTTGTCGATGTCATGCTCCCCGACATGTCCGGAATCGAGGTCCTCGACGAGTTGAAAAAGGCAGATCCGGAGATGGTCGTCCTCATGATTACGGCGTTTGCGTCCGTTGAGACCGCCATCACGGCCATGAAGCGCGGATCATTCGACTATATTACAAAGCCTTTCAAGAACGACGAAGTTCTCGTGGTCGTCAGCAACGGGATGAAGCAGCGACGGCTAGTCACGGAAAACCGAAACCTGAAGCAGGCGCTTTCTGACCACCAACGTTTCGACGTTCTGGTGGGTAAATCGCCTCGCATGCAGGCCGTCTACTCCATGATCCAGCAAGTGGCTCCATCGAAAAGTACTGTTCTCGTGTCGGGTGAAAGCGGTACTGGGAAGGAGTTGGTGGCCAAGGCGATTCACAACAACTCTGTGCGTTCGGAAAAATCCTTTGTCACGGTGAACTCGGGGAGCTTGCCCCCGGATCTACTGGAAAGTAATCTTTTTGGTCACGTCAAAGGAGCTTTCACCGGGGCGGTGTATCCGAAGAAGGGGCTATTCGAGGTCGCCATTGGCGGAAGCATTTTTTTCGATGAAATCGGCACTATCCATTTGGAAAC
>JAUVQL010000069.1 GCA_030598165.1 Acidobacteriota bacterium
ACATCCACCCCAAAAGCAAGCTGTGTGTCGAGGCGCGAGCTTATTTGAAATCGCGGCTCCCTGTCTCCTTTTGTGGAGAGCATGAGGATCAGTCGACCGTCGACCGGCTCGGAACGAACAGAAGTGGTAAAGGAGATTTCGAATTGGAGGCCTTTGGCGTGAACAATTTGGCTCCCAGACATCAAAAAAACGACTGCGACAAAGGTTGAGATCTTCAGGTGATTAATGAACATTAACTCAATCCTTTTTTGTGATGTGTGAAGGTGCTTCACATCGTACCCAACAGCTCTTGCCAACTGAAGACGATGGGTTCTGGAGTGAAGCATAGTATGAACACAATGAGTCCCAAAGCCCCCATTAACTTGCGGCTTCGAGGTAAAGGAGCCGAGTCATAAAGGGTTGGGGGGTGGGGGCGACGGATGCCCAAAAGAAATGCCAGCATCGCCCAAATCAACCAGTTGGGACCAAAGTATGCCAAAGGGAACAGTAAAAGAAATGCCCACTTCGAAATCCGATGAGCACTCTTTCTAAAAAGCGCGTAAGTCGCATGGCCACCATCTAATTGCCCAATGGGAATGAGGTTGATGGCGGTTGCCAGGAGTCCAAACCAAGCGGCCAGTCCCACCGGGCTGATGTAGAGCACCTGTTCAGCCGGTAGGTCGGGCCAGTACAAGGCACCGATCCATTGGAAGAGTAACGGCTCCCCCAGAGAAATTCCGCCCTCGCTTGGCGGCCCGAGTCTGGACTGCGCAATGCCGATGAAAAGAGCCGGGATAGTAACTATGAAACCAGCAAAGGGTCCCGCTAGGCCAATATCGATCAAAGAGCGTCGATGGGGGAAGGGTGATTTGATGAGAATGAACGCTCCCAGCGTTCCGACGAGCGAAAAAGGGAAAGGAATGAAATGGGGGAGTGTTGCTTTGACGCGATAGTAGCGCGCCGTCAAATAGTGACCCATTTCGTGAGCCAACAAGATGGACATGATGGTCAGGCTGAACGGTGCGCCGTAAATCAACAGTGTCTTGAGCTGGGCTCCAATGGCCATGGGCTCCGTGAAAAGGTCGGGAGCTTCGGAGGCAGAAAAAGCGATGCCTTGGTAGGCACCGACCAGAAGGGTCGATGCAATCGTTAGTAGAAAGAGAAGAAGGGGAACGAAAGGGAAAAGCCCTTTAGATTGCGGGCGCGTCTCGTAGACAGGTCCGACAACCTCGATACGGTCAGGGGGGATTGGAGATTCGATGAGCGCCTCGGAAGTTTCAATCGTGGGTATCGAATGCGGCCAGGATGACCCCCACCAGCCTAAGGTATATTTTGTAAATCCTTGCCGGGCTTGAAGCGGATAGTCCTACCCGGCGGGATCCGGACTTCTTTGCCGGTCCTCGGATTGCGCCCAATACCGCGTTTCCGCGGCTTGACTTGAAAAACTCCGAATCCTCGTAGCTCGATTCGTTCCCCGCGCTTCATGGAATTCTTCATCGCGTCGAGAACTGCTTCCACCGCCTGCTCGGCCTTGACTTTGGTAATGGTAGCCGCCGCGGACACCTCGTTTATGATGTCCACCTTTATCATATTGACCTCCCTAGGGATAACGGCTTTATTGTAGGAAGGTGCCTCCAATCTGTCAAGCGCTTTTCCCCATATATTGCTCAAAATATTCGAGTTATCAGCTTGTAGTGTTTTGCGAGGAATGCTATACTATCGTTTTCCTTGGAACCTACACATTTTCAATGAGTTACGCATGAGTAGCCTGCCCCGTGTGGCCATCGTTGGCCGCCCTAACGTCGGTAAGTCGACGCTGTTTAACCGTGTCACTGGTGCCCGGCAAGCGATTGTCGATCCGGTGGCGGGGTCGACACGCGATCGACATCTTGCCACGACCGTTTGGAACGACAAAGAATTCGAGGTCGTTGACACCGGCGGATTGTTCGAACGACCAGAAACTACTCTCGATCAACAGGTGGCTTTGCAGGTACAAGTGGCCATGGACGAAGCCGATCTCGTCTGTTGGATTGTTGATGGCGCGTCGGGTCTGGTTCCCGAGGACCGAGCGCTCGGCCAACGTCTTCGCTCAATATCGGATCGCGTGTTGCTCATCGTCAATAAAGTCGATCACCCAAAACGATTCGCCGATGCCATGGAATTCCACCAGCTTGGATTTCAGCAGTTGTTCGAGATCTCGGCGGAGCACGGTGTTGGTATCGGTGATCTTCTGGACGAGATCGTAGAGAGACTTCCTGATGCACACGCTAGTGAGAGCGTGGATGAGACTCGAATCGCCATTGTGGGTAGACCCAACGTCGGCAAGTCGTCACTACTAAACAAACTCGTTGGTGAAGAGCGTGTGGTGGTGACGGATAAGCCGGGAACCACACGCGATGCCATTGACACGCTCCTCGAAGTCGAAGGACGGTCCTATCGTATTGTCGATACAGCCGGTATTCGACGAAGGAGTAAGACTGAGAATCGAGCTGACCATATCGGTGTGCTCTATGCAGAAAGGGCCATGGAGCGTGCTCATTTATGTGTCTTGGTTCTGGATGCCGTCAACGGGCTTACTACGGAAGATGCATCGATTGCGGGAAAAATTGCGGACGCCGGACGTGGAGCCGTTCTCGCTTTCAACAAATGGGATCTCGTCAATGAGCGGGAAGAGCGCGCCAAGATTCTACGCGAAGACGTTCTCGAGCGATTTCCGCACCTGGACTTTTGTCCGATGGCCTTTATATCTGCTCTCACCGGTCGCGGTATGTCGAATGTGTTGCCGCTCGTGGACCGGGTTAGGGCATCACAGTTAGTGAGGATTCCGACCTCAGAGCTCAATAATCTTCTAGGAATGGCTGCTGCCCGTTATCCCGCCAAAGCGAAGGATGGAAAGGAAGTCAATCTCTTGTATATGACTCAAAACGGGGTGGCTCCGCCTCGTTTCGTTGTTTTTGCAAGCCACATACGGGGGCTGGACCGAACTTACACCCGGTATCTCGCTCGACGGATCCGGGAGGCCTATGGGTTCGAAGGAACCCCTATTCGGGTGACGATTCGCAAGCGAAGTAGGGGAAAAGGCAGGAGTGACGCTTGACTTCGGCCATAAGTCTCATATAATACTTTAGGATCTGAGCTGAACCTCAAGTCCATTCGGTCTCAAACCAATCAGGCAATTAAAAGCCACGCTGGAAGTGGGGGCACAGGGGCTGACTCATCTATCATGACGAAGGCGGACTTGGCGAGAGCCATTTACGAGCGCCATGGGGGCATTTCCAACAAAGAGGCTTCCCGTTTGGTTGACCTCATCCTGGACTTCATAAAACAGGGTCTGCTAGAAGGCGAGCGGATCCAGATCACTGGTTTTGGCACATTCATGGTCAGAGAAAAAAAGGGCAGAAAGGGACGCAATCCCCAGACCGGCGAGGAGATGATGATATCGGCTCGAAAATCCGTTGTGTTCCGCCCTTCTAAGTCGTTCCAAATCAAGATGACATGAGGTGTTGGAACTGAGTAATGGGATCCCAAAGCTCTACGATTCCCAACAAGCTCTTCTTTCGTATTGGTGAAGTTTGCGAGCTGACGGATACCCAACCCTACGTACTTCGTTATTGGGAATCGGAGTTTCCTTCACTTGCTCCTGCCAAAAACAACTCCGGGCAGCGCATTTATAGACGTCGCGACATAGAGACCATTCATCGCATCAAGACCCTCCTATACGAGGAAGGGTTTACCATTGCCGGAGCCAAGAAAAAGCTGGAGATAGAGATGAAGGACAACGAAAGTGGGAAGGCCCCAACCCAAACCCCCACGCCTGGATCGATCTCCGATCCGACAAGGGAAAAGATCCAAGAGATCAAGTCAGAGATCGCGGATCTGCTCGAATTCCTCGACGCCAGCGAAGCTGATTCAGAGAAGTAGGTCCTCGCTCGCCGCTTTTCATTGATCCACCTCGGGGGTCGTGTTACGATTTTTGGGTTGGACTGATGTTCGGTTGCCGAACCGGAAGCGGCAGCTAAATTCAACGGACTAAATGAGATCGGGACGTAGCGCAGTCTGGTAGCGCACTTGCTTGGGGTGCAAGGGGCCGTGGGTTCAAATCCCGCCGTCCCGACCATTAATTGGGTCCGACGGTTTTTTTCCGAACCAGTAGGCAGGCTTTATCCGCCGCGGCGATTTCGCGGGTGCCAAGAACTACTGGTTTTTGTTGTGTTTTGGGGAGGTTGTCATTCACATACTGGTGACGAACGACGACGGAGTCCAATCCTCCGGAATCACCACTCTAGCTGAAAAACTGAAAGAAGTCGGTGATGTCACCGTCGTAGCTCCTGCTAGGGAGGTTAGTGGCGTCAGTCATGCTCTTACACTTTCGGCTCCGCTCCGCTACGATCGGATCGACGAGCACGTTTTCTCCGTCGAAGGGACGCCCACGGATTGCGTCAATCTTGCCGTGGCCAATCTTCTCCCCAAGCCTCCCGACATGATTGTGTCGGGCATCAACCGAGGCGCCAATCTCGGGGATGACGTGACCTATTCCGGGACCGTTGCAGGCGCTATGGAAGGTGCCATCCTGGGCATACCCTCGTTTGCGGTGTCACTCGCGTCCAAGTCTTTCGATGATTTCAGTACGGCCGCGGAATTTTCTGTGCAGCTTGCGAGAATCCTCGCGGACAGGTCGTTGCCGCGGAGGACGTTTCTCAACGTCAATGTTCCTTCCGGGAAAATCAAAGGAGTCCAGATCACTAGCCAGGGCTCGAGAAGCTACAGGGCGGCGGTCGAGGAGCGTATCGACCCGAGATCTCGCGTTTACTTTTGGATCCGACAGGGCTTTTCTCGATGGGACCGCAACGGCGTGTCGGACATCAATGCCATCAGAGAAAACATGATTTCCGTGTCGCCTCTACATATCGATTTCACCAACTACAAAGCCCTGGACGAGCTTGCCTCATGGGGCATCGCCTGGAACGGCAAAGCCGGAGACAAGCGATAAAGCTCCTACCTCTCTATGAAACTCTTCCGCCGCCTCTACGATTGGGTCCTGCACTGGGCTGATACTCCTTATGGGACACCGGCTCTTGGCGTATTGGCTTTCGCGGAGTCTTCGTTCTTTCCCGTACCACCTGATCCACTGCTCATGGCGTTGTCGTTGTCCAAACCCAAACGAGCATTGTTCTATGCCGCTGTTTGTTCGGCCTGTTCCATCATTGGCGGGCTACTTGGCTATTTCATTGGATATGGACTCTGGAACATCGTCGGAGATTTTTTCTTCAGTTATCTGGGGCCCATCGGTTTCACGCCCGAAAACTTCGCCACCGTCCAGGGCAAGTACGAAGCAAACGCATTCCTGGCAGTTTTTGCCGCGGGTTTCACACCTATCCCTTACAAGGTCTTCACGGTGGCCGCCGGAGTGTTCTCGATTTCGCTCGGGCCGTTTTTTTTGGCGTCGGTTCTCAGCCGTTCTGCACGCTTCTTCACGGTGGCCGGTCTGATATTCTTCTTCGGTCCTACCATCAAGCGCGTGATCGAGAAATACTTCAACTTGATGACGATCCTCTTTTTCGCACTTCTCCTCGGAGGCTTTTTAGTTGTAAAGTATATGATGTAAACGCCGAGGTCGGGGCGTGGCTCAGCCTGGTAGAGCACCTGGTTCGGGACCAGGGGGTCGTAGGTTCAAATCCTATCGCCCCGACCAATAACTCACAGAAAACAAACCACTTACGAAGACTAAAGGAAATAGGTGATAGTAGGAAATCGTCCTAGGTGACGCATAGGTGATGCCGAGACGCCCATTCTTCCCGTATCCAGCATTTTCCGCGTCCATACAATTAAACCAGCCCGTCCGAGCTTTCGAATCACCTTAAAAAGCGCCTGAAGTGGGAGGCTCCCCGCCCCTTTTG
>JAUVQL010000049.1 GCA_030598165.1 Acidobacteriota bacterium
TATGTGAGGTGAATGTCAAGATCAAATATTAATAGATACTAAAAGAAAAAAACATATTTCATTTAACTGCTGAGAGCCCTATCTCAAAAGTTCGTCGAGCGCAGCGTAGAGCGCCGCCTTGACCGAGATATCGATGCGAGCTCCCATCGCGCGCGTCGTCCAATGGAATTCTCGGGGTACCGATTGGCGGCGAACTCGATGAGCCAAAGCTTCCGCCACGAGCTCGGATACCAGAGCACCAAGCGACTTTCGCTCCTTTTTTCGAATCTCTTGGAGCTCCTCGAGGAGCGGTGTGTCGAGATTCAACGTCGTTCTGGACATGATGTTATGATGCTATCAGACAGAGCATCTGATGTCAAGCAGGGGAAAAACGAAAGCACATTACCATTGTTGATGACTGATTACTGACGACTGATGATGATCGGAGCGATATTTTTCTCCCTTACCAAATCATTGAAAGCGACGAGATCTCCGTCGATAACGCCCTGAAGCTCCTCGAGGTGCGAGTCCAGTTCAGGCTTTAGGTCAGCAAAGCGAGCATGAAGGCCGTCAGTGGGCTTGTGTTGCGAGGACACGGTCTGACTCAAGATGCGAATGAGCTGACTGTCCAACCGGGGAGGGAAATTGCTCGTATCCCCGCCGACCTCATTCTTCGTTTGCATCAGTTGTTCTTCGATCGCCGTAAGCTTTCCGATAAGACTCTCACCAGCGGGAACGATACCTTCCTCTTGGCCTGCCCCCGCCAGCAGATCGATAAGGTTATCGACTTGACCGCGTGTGTGTCTAATCGTTTTGACCGCATCAAAAAGCTCGGTGACCTTGTCACGGATCTCGACGGCCAAATCGAACTGCTCCTGGAAATCGCTTTGAGTCGTCGCGAAACGAGGGTCTTTTTTCACGTCAAATGAACGCGTCTGTGTCCATTCGCCAATCCTAAGCCTTACCTGGTAGGTCCCGGGTACTGCAAAGGGCCCGGTGTTCCTGCCGAACCAAAAGGCATCGTCCACGACATCGGCTTGGGGGTACTTCAGATTCCAGATAAAGCGGTTCATTCCTTTCTCAACGGGTACTCTTCCCTCCCCCTTGCTCGAGAACGTCCGGATGAGGTTCCCATTCGACTCCAGGAGCTCGATCTCGATGCCCTCATCCGGTACTTCTGCCAGGTAGTAGTAGACGGCAAAACCGCCCCGACGGTACGCGTCCTTCGAATCAAAAAGGTAAGCACTCGACTTTGCCATCTCCTCATCAATTTGATGAAGTGGGGTGATATCATCGAGAATCCAGAAAGACCGGCCGTGAGTTGCCACGACGAGGTCGCTTTCTTTGAGCACCATATCGGCGATTTGCACGACGGGAAGGTTCAACTGCAGGGACTGCCAGCTATTTCCGTCATCAAAGGAAACGTACATACCAAACTCGGTGCCCGCATACAGGAGTCCTTCACGAAACGGATCTTCTCGTACCACCCTTACGAAGTGATGAGGCGGAATGCCATTCTTGCCGTCCGTTAACAGGGTCCAGCTTTTCCCGTAATCATGGGTTCGGTAGATGTAAGGCATGAAATCATCGAGTCGGTATCGCTGTACGGCGATGAAAGCCCGGCCCGGGTCGTGGGGGGAAAGCTCAATCATGTTCACCGTCGCCCACTCGGGTATCCCCTCCGGGGTTATGTTCTCCCAGGTCGCGCCGCCGTCTTGTGAAATGTGCACCAGACCGTCATCGGTGCCGGCCCACAGCAGTCCCGCTTTGAGCGGAGATTCCTCGAACGCGAATACCGTGCAGTAGGTTTCCGGCCCGGTGTGATCCTTGATGATCGGACCGCCGGATGGCCCTTGTTTGCTCTTGTCGTTCGTCGTCAGATCGGGGCTGATGATCTCCCAACTCTGGCCTTCGTTGGTGGATTTATGGACATACTGGGAAGCGTGATAGAGGATGTTCGGGTCATGAGGCGAGACGCGGATAGGAGCGTTCATCTGGAACCGGTACTTCAGAACTTCGGCGGGCAGCCCTTCCGCGAGCTCGGGATAGGCTTCGATGTCTCTTACGTCACCGGTCTGGTGGTCATACCTGGTGATTTGCCCCTCGTATTCACCGGAGTAAACAATGTTGGCGTTCTCCGGATGCACCCAAGTGTGTCCCTGCTCCCCACCGCCGACCTCATACATATCGGGTACGACTCTCCGGCGCTCGACTTGGCTGGGGACGGAAATTGTGGAGTTGTCCTGTTGGTTGCCATAGACCCGGTAGGGATACTGATTGTCCGTGGTGACGCGGTAAAACTCAGCCGTTGGCTGATTCATCTGGGTTGACCAGGTCTTACCACCATTGAACGACACGGCGCCACCGCCATCGTTTCCGCTGATCATGACCCGCGGATTGTCGGGATTGACCCACAAGTCATGGAAGTCCCCGTGGGTTCCGGTAATCTCTTCATATGTCTTTCCGCCGTCGATCGATTTGTAGAAATCCATGTTCATGACGTAGACGGTGTTCTCATCGACCGGGTCGGCCACGATATGCGTAAAGTAAAAGGCTCGGGTTATCAGCTTTCGATCATTGCTGACACGGATGAATGCCTCGCCTCCGTTGTCCGAGCGATACACTCCTCCACCATCATCGGCTTCGATATTGACATAGACCTTTTCCGAATCGGCGGGAGAGACGGCAATCCCTGCCTTTCCCTTGAGACCCTGGGGAAGACCGTTTGTGAGCTCCAACCACGACTCACCCCCGTCGGTGCTCTTGTAGACGCCGCTATCCTCACCGCCACTGATCAACATCCAGGGCTTGCGGACCACTTGATAGATGGCAGCAAAGAGAACCCGCGGGTTATGGATATCCATGGCCAAATCGACGGCGCCGGCCCTATCGCTGACGTAAAGTATCTTTTCCCAGGTGCTCCCCCCATCTCGAGTACGATATACGCCCCTGTCTTCATTGGTACCAAAGGCGTGCCCCAGAACCGCCACATAAGCCAGGTCGGGATTTTTGGGATGGATACGAATTCGGCCTATTTGCCCGGAGCTCTCGAGACCGATATGCTCCCAAGTCTTGCCGGCATCCTTGGATTTATAGATCCCTACCCCGGTTTGAACATTGCCCCGCAGGTTCGTTTCACCAGTCCCGGCGTAGATGACATTGGGATCAGACTCGGCTACCGCAACGGCTCCAATGGAACCGGCCTTGAAATAGCCGTCGGAAATGTTCTCCCAGGTTGTACCGGCATCGGTGGTCTTCCAGACGCCGCCTCCAGAAGTTCCCATATAAAAGGTGAACGGCTGCCCGCGCACGCCGGTTACGGTTGGAGCACGTCCCCCTCGGTGCGGACCGATCAGGCGGTACTCGAGCGCCTGGTACAAGGCGGGGTCGAAAGCCGGACGGCTTGTCTGGTTGCGGCCTTGAGCGTTCACCACGGCGGATGTGCCCGGCCCCAGGCAGAGGAGCGCGGCTATGACAAGCGGATATGATGTCTTGATTTCGAGTCTTCTCATGTCACCATTCCCTTTTGTTTAGTGCTCCGCGAAACCTCCATCTCCAGCAGGAGGCCTCGGTAGCGGAGGCAAGGCCGCCGAGAGCAAGGACGGCAAGGAGGATTCTGTATAGGAACCGCATCTGGCGAGGGTCATTTTACCTCCGACCAGGAGCAATGAGCTAGGCAGCAAGAAGCGGTGCGAGATCGGATTCTTTGAGGGGCTCGAGCCCGTACTCTTTGAGGATGTTATTAACGGCGTCGAGAGTAACCATGCTTGGAGCGGTGAGCTCGATCCCAATAAGTTTGCCTTCCTTGTTGACATCGAGAATCATCCCTGGTTCGACGCGACGGCATTTGTGTCTCTTCTCATTGGGTTTGCTCGGGAGATACAGGTAGGCCACATAGGGGCGGCCCTCACGATACGTGACTTCCAGATAGATTTGTTTCATTCTCAGTCCCAAACGTCGTAAGCTGTGACGACGACTAGAATCTGGCTTTCCGGAATAGGCTCTACAATGACCTCCCAAGGTTGTCCTTGATACCGGGTTTCGATCACCCAGCGACCTTCCTCGATGTCGCGGTGGTAACCTTTCGCATGTTCCATCATACGACGCAGTCGATTTCCGTGAAATCCCGTCGACCCATCCTTTTGTACACGTGGTCAATGACCTCGAGCTTCCAGTCCCACCACGGTGGCCACTGTCTTTGCCTACGCTTCGCTACCAACGCTCGCTCCGTTACGGGTCGATCCTATCCTTATAAAGACGAAAAAAACACAGATTTCCTCCCTTTATAGAGCTTTTCGCTTGGATGCTTCTTGCCCAAGACACCCTTTAGATCCTCGACGCAGACCCGGAACCGGTCCCGAGCTCGCAGAGGCAATCCCAACGCTCAGAATGAGAAAAGTGATTCCGAAATATCTACGGTTCATCCTATATTCTCCCCCAGTTGATTCCCCCACCAGACCCACACTACGATCGGCATCCATCAATGGAGGCATGTCATTAGGGAGCTGCTCGTAACCGGCGGGTGTCTAGGCTTTTTCGTACTGTATCTACTTGTGGAGCAACTGCTGCTTGCCAACCGAAGAAGGCGAATTCCGCTACGAATCGCGGTCACCGGGACGAGAGGCAAGTCGAGTGTGGTACGGCTCGTCACCGCTGCCATGCGCGAGGCGGGCTTCAAGGTAGTCGCTAAGACCACGGGCTCTCGACCCGTCATCATCTACCCGGACGGAAGTGAAAGGGAGATTCGAAGAATAGGTCCGGCGTCGATATTGGAAGGACATCATCTCCTCAAAACTGCGGCAGACAGCGGTGCTCGAGCACTCGTCGCCGAAATGATGAGCATCCATCCCGAGTCGTCTTTTGTCGAGGCCGCCAAGATCCTCAAACCCCAGGTTCTCACCATCACCAATGTCCGTGTGGACCACGTGGCTCAAATGGGCTCGTCCCGCGATAGTGTCGCGAAGTGTCTAGCCACTGCGATTTCGAATGACATGACCGTTCTAGTGCCTGACGAAGAGTGCTTCCCTGTTTTTGAAGCGCTCACTGAAAAGCACGGTTCCCAGCTCATTCGAGTATCAACAAACCGTGAGAACGAAGACCACAATCCACCGCCCTTCGAGATCGAGGAAAACCGGCGGCTGGCCCTTGCCCTAACCGATCATTTGGGGATCGAGCGCGAGACCGCCATTCGTGGAATGACCAAAGCTCAGCCCGACCTCGGCGCCCCTAAAGTGTGGTCCATGGACCTTGGATCGCCACCTACTCGCTGGCAAACCGTGAGTCTTTTTGCTGCCAATGACCCTGAATCCACTCGAAAGGTACTGAGCTACATTATGGAGAAAGGCGTTGCCGCGGCGACGCCCATTGTGGGGCTGCTCAGTTTGAGACGCGATCGCGGAGACCGAACGCTTCAGTGGGTAGAGGCGATAAAGAAGGATAGGTTTCCGGAATTGAAACAACTCTTCGTCATTGGCGATCACGCTTCCGTCGCTGCAAAAAAGCTTCGCGCTCACGTGCTCCGGGGGCGTACTCCCGAGAGGATCATGGAGGAGATTTCCCGTGAGGTTTCGGAGAGCGCCACGCTCGTGGGCATGGGCAATATGGGGGGTATCGGAAAAGAACTGGTCTCTTACTGGAGCCGGGAGGGAGATCAGATTTGATCTACGAGACCCTGCTCGTTGGGATCATCATCGCCGTCATCTACACGGAGCTCCTGGAAATCTACCCTGGTGGCATCATCGTCCCGGCATACGTGGCCCTACATCTGGATCACCCAGGGCGCGTTGTCATGACGATTTTCATCGCTTTCTCGAGTCTCTTCGTCTACCGTCTTCTTTCTCGTCATCTCATACTATTTGGCAAGCGAAGGTTCGTCACGCTCGTCCTGATCGGCGTCCTATTGAGCCAAATCATCTACATGCTGAGCGCGAGCATCAGCACCGCCTCTTACGATCTCCTAGTCGTTGGATGGCTCATCCCGGGCCTTCTCGCCAATAACTTGGAAAAGCAGCGATGGCTCCCGACGTTGGCGTCGCTCGTCACGGTCGCTGTCTTGACCTATGCACTTGTTAACCTCTTTTTCCGGTTTTGACCATGGATCTCTTCAAATTCGGGACGAGGAGGATTCCCAAGGAGAGCGCCGAGGACAGACACGGCGTCATTTACGTTCTCTGTGGCTTGAGCATTGTCTTCTATGTCTTGCTACGCTTCCTACCGTTTTCTGAAACCGAAATCACCCGAACGCAAATGCTCCTCGCATCACAAATGATGTCGGAAGCTCTGGACATCGTCAGACAGTGTCGCATGGACAATGGGATCTCGATCGATGAGGAGGCGGACCCCAACCGCACCGGTCTCATCGGCCTCGAGTTTTCCCCCTTAACGACATCGCGCGGAGACCTCCAGGCCAAGCGAACGACCACGAATCCCAACATGGCTGCCCTCGTCGTTTATCTCCTCAAAGAAACAAGACTAGGCGAAGGGGACCTCGTTGCAGTGGGAGCTTCCGGCTCCTTCCCAGGTCTCATCATCGCAACCCACGCTGCTGCCAAAGCGATGCGCTTTTTCCCTCTTCCGATCTATTCCATCGGAGCCTCTCAATGGGGCGCCAACGAGCCGGAGTTTACTTGGCTCCACATCGAACGGTGCCTAGAGGAAGCAGATTGGCTCGACGTCGAGCCGTTGGCCATTACTTTGGGAGGCGAAAAGGACGTCGGCGAGGACTGGAGTCAGGCGGCTCGTTCTTCGGGAGAGTCGGCGATAGCTACAACAGGAGGCTTCTTCCTCCATGAGCCCGATCTCGAACACAATGTCGCAGCTCGCATGAAATTGTATGAGGAACGAGCGGGAGGAAGTCCTACCCGAGCTTTCGTCAACA
>JAUVQL010000223.1 GCA_030598165.1 Acidobacteriota bacterium
GAACTTTTCCTGCCCGTATTGCCACCGGCTCATGTCCAATCCCAGACGCTCCTTCAAGTCCTCCATCCCTTCGTTGAAGCTTCTGACGAGTAAAGCGTCTCTTCCCGCGATGGGGTCGGTCCCAAAACGACCATCAGGAGCGAAGAGCCAGTCGATCATCCGCTTTTTATTGATCCGTCGTAGAAGCTCCCTTGCCTTTTCATCGGGGACAAAAAGCTGCCAGACATTGGTCGTTAATCGCCGTTCCCAACTCACATAGATCGCGGCAGGGATCGAGTCTTTGTCAACGACGAAATCCCAATCGAGGAGTTGATCTCGTGCCTTCTCGAGGTCGGGCCCAACTTCGAGCTCTCGGAGCAAAGGTACGAGGCTCCTAGCAGGGACGGAAAGCTCATCATGTTGGAACAACATCATGTCCGTCAAAGTAAATCGTCGTCCGGAGCTCATGACCTCATCGACTCGCGCTCCCCGCATCTCGTCGCCCCAAGTGTAGTGGAGCGCCTCCGGATAAGGATAGCCGTCGGGAACCATGTAGTTGTTGGCCGAACCGAAATAGCCCTTCTCTGGATTGACGACATGCGGAAGGGCTTGGATGGGAAGGTAGCCATCCCATTCGTAGCGTCCGTCTCCCGGCACCGGTACGAGGCCGCTCCAGTTCGGCCGGATCGGAGAAACGCCGACCGCCTGGTAGCCGATGTTTTTTTGAATGTCGGCCCAAATCATGTTCTCGGCGGGGATTCTGCTATAGCGGCAAGCGTCGCGGAACTCTTCCCAGGTCGTCGCCTGATCCATGCGAAGACTCGCCAAGTACGGTGACGAGCCAATGTCTCGCCAGGCGGCACGAAGAGCATAGGCTTTGTTGTGCTCGCGGTCTTCATAAAGAACCGGACCGTGCCTCGTGTACTTGAGCTCCACCTCAACTGCGTTTTCGCCTTTCACAGGGATGGTGTCCTTGATGAGGGTCATGTCTTCCCACCCGTCCAGGTAGCGGTATTGGTTGGTATTCGCAGGGTTGATGTCATAAACATAGAGATCTTCGTTGTCCTGCCCGAATACCGTCAGTCCCCAAGCACCGTACTCGTTGTGTCCGATGGAAATCCCGGGAAGCACCGGCTCCCCTCCCCCGATGACGCTCCACCCTGGAGCATTCAAATGCACCCAATAGCGAAGCGCAGGTGCCTGTTGAACACGGTGAGGATCGTTGACCATGTAGGGGAAGCCGCTCAACGTACGAGCACCACTCACCACCCAATTGTTGCTCCCAATCGACGCTTGCTCCACGAGGTCGAGCTCGCTGGGCAATGTCCGAGCCACCTGGGGAAGCTCATTCCTATGTGAAGCGACGACGTCCTCGGGAGTAAACTCAATGGAGCGCCGAAAGGCGTAGTAGACATCAAGAATTTCGTTTTTCAGCAAGGAGCCGTCGATGGCTGGGTCGAGCTCCAGAACCGGGTCTCCGGGACGTAACCATGCAAGCTCTTTGACTTTTTTTGCCCCTAGCAGCGCTACCGCCTGACCGTAGCGAATCTCAGTAGTGACGTTGGAAAGAAGGCCTTGGTGCCGCGAGATGACATCGGCCGGCTTCCAGCGGCCCGGTTTGATTCCCAGCAGCTTGAATTCCATGGGCAGAAGATCCGGATTCCGCTCAGTCTCAGCAATGTAGGCATTGATACCGTCCACGAAGCTCCCGACAATGGCTTCTCCCCGCGGATGATAGTGGTTGAGCTCCTGCTGGAGATCGCCTCGGAAAAGGTGGAGACGCGCGCCGATGTCCCTTTGGAGCTCCTTTCGACCCAAGATTTCAGCTACCGTACCCGTGGCCTGACGTCTCCACATTTCGAACTGGAACAAGCGGTCTCGAGCAGCATTGAATCCTTGAGCAACAAAGAGATCCGATTCACTCTTCGCGTAAATATGTGCGATTCCCCAATGGTCGACGAGAATTTCCACAGGCTCCCCGAGGGCCTCGATGCGAAGTGTTTCGGTCTCGGCTAGAAGCGGTGTCGCGATGAAGGCGAGTACGAAGAACCAGATTCCACGAGCGCAAACGAGCTTTTTCATGGTAACTTCTCCTGGACGCAAAATATCACGTGGAGCAATCTAAAATGAAACGTGTACTGTTCGCTCTCATACCATTGGTGCTTTCGGCTGTGGCTGCGGCCCAAACCGCACCGCCCGGCACCGATATATATTTGATTGGGATCGAGGCCGATCAGGACGGGGTTCGCATCACGAGCCAACCTCGTAATGTGACCAACCGGGCCGCCTACGATAACCAGCCGTTCTTCCTGCCGGACGGGCAGAGCTTTTTCTATACCTGCTATCAAGAAGACGGACAAATGGACACCTGTCGGTACGACCTTGCGAGTCAATCCACGGAGAAGGTGACCCATACATCCGAAGGCGAGTACTCCCCTACGCCGATGCCGGATGGGAAGAGTTTCTCCGTCATTCGCGTCGAGTCGGATGGCACACAACGGCTGTGGAAGTTCACGATGGAGGGAACCGCGCCCAGCCTGGTCTTGAACGACGTCAAACCCGTCGGATATCAAGCCTGGGGCGACGCCAGCACCGTGGCCATGTTCGTTCTAGGAGAACCTCCGACACTTCAAGTCGCCGACATCGGAAGCAACAAGGTCGAAAAGCTGCAGGAGAACATCGGACGCTCCCTTCACAAGATACCTGGTGAACGGGCCATCAGCTTCGTTCATAAGACGGCCGATGAAGAATGGTGGATCAAGCGACTCGATTTGGCGTCTCGGAAAGCGAGCCCGATCATCAGGACATTGCCCGGCAGCGAAGACTACGCTTGGACTCCGGGCGGTACCCTTATCATGGGTAAGGAGGGCAAGCTCTACAGCTACACCCCGGAGCGCGATCAAGATTGGCAAGAAGTGAAGGGCCTAGCAGGAGTGAAGGGCATCACCCGTATTGCCGTCAGCCCCAAGGGCGATGTTCTCGCCCTAGTGGGGACCCGCGGCGAGAGTTGACGACCTGACTATTCCGAGGGCGTCACGTTCTTGACGACTCGCTCCGGCTCAGACTCCGGCTCCATCTCCGGGTGTTTCCGCTCTTTCCATGTTGCGAAGAGTACGGCAAGAAGTCCAAGAATGGCTTCGTCGATGAAGGGGATCGGATCCGGGAAGACCAAATCGACGACGAACAAAGCCAGCAAAAGAAAAAAGAGCTGAGGAAACCTCAGCCCCGAAGCGAAGTTCCGAATGATATCGGAGCGATCCTTCCGACCCATGGCATTCATAGCTTATTATGATAATCGAGAAAGAGCTCCCCATAAAGCATCAAAGCCTGCCTTACTGCTGCTCGACTTCATGGCTACCTCTCTCAA
>JAUVQL010000075.1 GCA_030598165.1 Acidobacteriota bacterium
AACCGCCTTTGACAGAGACATCGTAATCGCAGTGACTCCCTCGGCGATGAAACGGCAAAGTCAACCTATCGTTCGAGATCTCTATGTCAAAGGGAGCCCCGCCGCCTTGTTCGATGGAGATTTCGAGTCGAGTTGGACGGCAAATCGTTCCATGGCCACCATCCAAATTCAATTTGAGAGAGATAGAGATGTGTCTGGAATTCGAGTTCATTACGGTAGAGCTCCCCGAATACCTGTGACGGCGTTGGAAATAGAATCAGCGGACGAGCAAGGTCAGTGGGGGAGGGAATGGAAGAGCCCTAGTGGTTGGCCATCCCTTGCTGATTTGGTGCTCAGTCTCATTGAGAACCCGAGCGACGGAAAACAGACTCTTACATTCGAGCCCATTCGCAATCGTTCGCTCAGAATCAAGCTGCATGGGTACGATGGCAACGCCCCTCAGATGACCGAGATAGAGATCTTAGCTCCGGCTTCTTGAGTTCTAGAGTTTTTTCAACGCAAAGTCGCGGAGGCGCAAAGTCGCCAAGAAGAAGCCGCAAATGAACGCAACTAGGAAGAATTTAACCCAAAGGCGCAAAACAGGTTGTGACACAATATCTTCGTGCTGAGATGTGTGGTGAGTGTTTATTCGTAGACTTCTAAGCCGGTTCTCTGAGCAAGGATGGTCAACGCCTAATCACAGTGATTTCCTTGATCTGTTTTTGGATCTCCTCCTTTTTGCCGGCTTTTTCGAGCGCTTCCCAAAGCCTGGCGATGGTTTCCGCATCAACGAGTCCCGGGGGGGAACCGTTGTCAGATGTGGAAAGGCCTTGGGCCTCGCGAAATGACTCGACGGCCTCGATTACATCTCGCGAATACAAAAAAGAGCCGGGAGTACGTTCTAGTGCCTCTAGATCGGTGCGGTAGTAGCCTAGAGCGTGGAGAATCAACTTGAGTTGCCAAACGTCTCGCCCGACGAACTGCTGCAAAGAACGAAAACCAAGAGTTTCAGAAACGCGATTGTAAATCCGCCTGAGCTCATCCACTGGTTCGGGATGTTCACATACGTTGATGTTAACCGTGATCTTGTCCGGTCGGCGGGCACGATCCGGAGTAGGGTCGGCAACGATTACTGCCGCCGACTGGAGCCTTCCTTTTCGTGCATCTCCGCCTTCGGCTTGGCCTTCTGAAAGGGCCTCGATCAGACGATCAGCGAGATATCGGTGGCTTCCTTCCGTCTGTCTGAAAGACCGAGCTACAGCGTCGAGTACTTGCGGACCCACAAGGAGGTTTCCTTGGATGACGAAGTTGGGGCCGGAGCGCTGTCCGGCCCATGGATTTGTTTTGTCTCCAGTATGCTGGGCACCGCCTCCTTTGAGTCCGATGACTCCAACTTGCCGGAATGCTCGGTCGTCGTCCATCGATAGGGCTTTTTTCAATGCCTCTTCGGCGGTCGAGCCCTTTTCGAGCATGTCCAAGAGCTCTTCACCGTACTCCGTTCTCGTGCGTGCTTGGGTTGCCACCGCGCCGATTCCAGCTCTAACCCAAGGAACACCATTGCCCACACAGGCGTTGCGTGTCGTGACCGCAACACCGACTTCTCCCGTAGATGGGTCGACGGCTGCAATTGAGAAGGTATGGAAGGTAAGAGGGGCCACCCATTCAGCCGGCTCTTGGGCCAAAGCTGATGTCGCGACGAGCAGAGCCAAAAACAGTTGTCCCAGTGGTGGTGATGAACGCTGGAATCCCATATTCATTCTCCGTAGATTTGATTAGATATTGTTCTTTTTCTTCCACGACTCGAGCAAGGGTAATTCGAGGTCCTTCGGAGACACAACTGGTGGGCGAACAGGCCAAGCTATGTTCAACTCCGGATCACTGTAAACGATGCCTTCCTCGTGAGTTTTGGAATAAACGTTGGTGCATTTATAGAAGACTCGACTTTCATTCTCGAGAGCTTGGAAACCGTGGGCGAATCCTTCGGGAACGAAGAGTGCATGAGCTTTTTTCTCTGAAAGCTCCACAGAGACCCATTTGCCAAATGTCGGCGATCCCGGCCTCAGATCGACCACAACGTCATAAATCGCACCGCGCACGCATGTCACCAGTTTCCCTTGTGCGAATGGCTCGATTTGAAAATGAAGTCCCCTGACAACGCCGCGGTGGCTAACCGAGAAATTATCTTGGAGGAACACGGGTGGGAGCCCTAGGTCTTCAAAAGCGCTGCTTTTGAAGAATTCCGAGAACCACCCCCGATCATCGGTAAAGACCGTTGCCTCGAGGAGGAGAACTCCGTCCAAGGAAGTCGAGCGTTGTTTCATCAGTGCTCCAGTGGAAGCAGTTTTTTATATCAGTGCGCCAGTTGGATCAAGGTGTTTTTGCATTTCCCAACCTATAGTTTGTAGATATGAGGGATTATTCTATACTGATATCGGTTTGGAAACAGAGGGCAGCAGTTTGCTTTCGCTGCAGACTCGATTACGACAGCAGCCACTTTCTCTCCAAGACGGAATTAGGAGCGGTCTCATGAAAAAACTCACTGCAAAAGACGTCATGAATAAAGATGTCATCGTGGCCCAAGAAGATATGACCGTACAGGAGCTGGCTAACCTGTTGACAACAAACATGATAACTGGCGTGCCCGTGGTCAACGAGGGAGGAAGACTCGTAGGCGTAGTCTCCGAAACCGACATCGTGCGGTCGAGCGCAAGCCGCGGAAGGACCGCAGCAGTTAGAGAACAGAAGGAATCGAGCTACTACCTTCGAGGCTGGGAAGACCAGATCGACGAATCAGAGCTTCGTGAATTTCACGTCGAAGAGGATGATGGGCTACTTGTCAGAGACATCATGACTCCATTGATTTTCAAGGTCTCGGAAGAAGCCAGTATTGCCGAAATGGCGGACACGATGATCGGTGGCCGTATCCATCGTCTCATCGTAACAGAACAGGATATTGTCGTAGGGATCGTCACGACTCTCGATATGCTAAAGGCCATCCGAAGTCACGCCAGTTGAGTCCGGTAGGATTCGCCACGAGTTCTGTCGGGTACATCCTCGAAATCACGAGTATTGAGGCTGGAAGTGGACAGCAAAGCGGCACTCATCGTCGTCGACGTGCAAAACGACTTCTGCCCGGGAGGGTCTCTCGCCGTTAAGGAAGGTGATGAGGTCGTGCCGGTGCTCAATGAGTACATACGAAGATTCTCCGAACGTGGCCTTAGAATTTACGCTACTCGCGACCGGCATCCCGAGATGACAAAACACTTCAAACAGTATGGTGGTCTCTGGCCTCCGCATTGTGTGTCTGGAAGCCTCGGTGCGGAGTTTCATCCAGACCTGAAGCTTCCTGAGACTGCTATCATCATGTCGAAAGGTATGCATCCTGACGAGGATGCTTATTCTGCGTTCGACGCTTACGACGCGATGGGAAATACACTATATGCATCTCTTCGTAGCAACGGAATTAGAAGTCTGTACGTCGGTGGATTGACAACCGAATACTGTGTCAAGGAGACCGTTCTCGGCGCGATCCTCAAGGAATTCCAAACAGTTTTCTTGGAAGATGCAGTGAGGGGTGTAGAAGCCCGGCCGGGAGACTCTTCTCGTGCTATCGGTGAGATGGTTCGTAGCGGTGCTAGAAAAGTGACATTGGCAGAGATCGAAAACGAACTGGCGCTTCACTGCTCAGTCAAGGAGTAAGCCCGATGGCGATACTATCCGAGTCCAACCAAAGGCAGCTACGCGAAGTGTTGGAAAAAGGACTGACCCACGATGTCAAGTTGATCTTTTACACGAAGAAAGACAGCGCCATCATTGTTCCAGGTAGAGACTGTGCAACCTGTGAGGATACGGGAAAGCTACTCAGCGAGATCAGCGCCCTTTCCGATAAAGTCGAGCTGGACCTTCATGATTTCTATGAAGAATCCGAAAAAGCTGCGGAGCTCAAAATATATCGCATTCCTGCGGTAGTCTTCGAAGGAAATGCTCGTGGGAAGGTGAGGTTTTTTGGGATACCGGCGGGACTCGAGTTTCCTGCTTTCATTGACGACTTATTCGATGTTTCGAGAGGGGCGACGTCGCTCTCTGAAGACAGTCGGGAATCGCTGGGTACGCTCAAGAAAGACGTACACATCCAGGTTTTTACAACACCCATGTGACCACATTGTCCCGGCGTGGCCAGGTTGGCCCACCAGATGGCAGTCGAAAACGCCCGGATTACCGCGGATGTCATTGAAATACAAGAATTTCCAGACCTCGCCCGGCGATACGCCGTTTCTGGAGTGCCCAAAATCATTGTGAACGATCAAATCGAGTTGGTGGGAGCTCAGCCCGAGTCAGCGCTATTGTCGGCGGTGCTCCAAGCTGGAGATGACGGTGCGCCGCACACATCCGGCTAACACTGCGGAATTTTTGTAGAGGTCCACACCGGCCAGGCCTGTGTTAAACTATTAGTCAAGTAACCGCACAATCCAAGCAGGGAAGAGAACATTTGAGTTCTGCCGCTCAGACTGTGCTGATCCGTAGGCCATGGAGTCCGGAGGTGGGTTTCGATGTCCGATAGACGAAAAATAGACCGTTTGAGCCCTCTCGTCGTACGTACGGAGTTCCCCGGCAAAGAAGGCGGGCAAAACTACGGCTACCTGACGAATCTCAGTGAAGAAGGGGCATTCTTGGCGACCGAAGCAGGCGTGAAGGTGGGGGATTGCCTCGAGCTACATTTCGTCTTGCCATGGGGACTAGGTGAGCACGACGCTCTTGCTACTGTTATCTGGCGAACGAATGACATCAAGCACGATTCTGGAGAAATACCCGCTGGTGTCGGTCTCAGTTTTTCAGAGATTGACGACCCTGTCCGGGATGGTATTCGTCGCTACCAGCACAAGTTCTTCGAGATACTCGCTCGTATCGAAAAGCAAGGAGTCAATGCTGTGCTCTCGACTTTGGCCGAAGAAGGATCGGGCGGCTCGGAAACGGTACACTGAACCATTGCGTCTAGGCATCGGCTGATCTTTCGGCTCCCCGTCTTTTTACCACCCACCAATAACTTCGTCGCGATCCATCCTGCATTAGAGTCTCGGTCACGGTCCAGATTGGCTATCATACGTCTGGAGAGTCGACGACAGTCATGCTTGTGCTCATCGCTTTATTGACCCTTACAATTAGTATCGTCACCTATGTCTTGACGCTGCGCGCGGGAATATATAGGCGAGTTCCCCTGGAACACTACGCCCTCATGGGGGCCGCTACTGGCCTGGCACTCTACGCTGTGCTCAGCTCTACGTCATGGATTTCCATCTTCGTATTGTGCCTTTCCATCCTTAGTCTCACCCTTTTGGCCTGGTACGTTCACTTCGGGGCCGTGTTCCCCAGGAGCCAAATTCGTCTAGAACTCGGCCAACGATTCCCAAACTTTGCTCTTCCAGACTCAGAAGGAGGAACCTTCGATTCGGACGCAATGGTCGGAAAGCAATCTGTCCTCTTCCTTTTCTATCGAGGGCATTGGTGACCCTTCTGTGCGGCCGAGCTCGGGCAGCTCCGTGATTTCTATGATCGAATCGCTTCAAAGGAAGTCGAGATTATTGCCATCAGCGTCGATCCGCCCGATGTCTCGGCGGAATTTCGTAATAGGCTTGGAGCACGGTTCAGCTTTCTTTCTGATCAAAGAGGAGAGCTCTTGGACCGGCTCAACAT
>JAUVQL010000114.1 GCA_030598165.1 Acidobacteriota bacterium
AAAGATCAGGTCACCGAGACCTCGGACAAGAGCGTTGTGGACCATTCTGGGGTGGGGGCGTCGAAGACGACCATGATGAAGCGAGCTTCGACTCTCGCCTGCGTCCAACGACCGTTTCGCATTTGAATAATACCTGGCTTATCAGCATCCGGCATGAAGGCAGATAAAAACGTCTCGAGTGCCTGGGTGGCCTTCTGGTCGTCGATATACTCCACTAAAAGAACGAAGCCGGACTCCTCCTCTCTTTCGTAGGGCGCGAAAACACAATTCGTTTCTTTGCTCAAGGTCAGGATGTTCTCGCTGGCAAGAAAATAGTAATTGTTGAGACATTGTATGGTGTGGAAATAGCGGAGATTGCTCTCTAACAATCCCTCTCTTGGCAACCTGGAGGCAAGATCCGGTAGTTTGCCATCCCCCGAAATGGCATCGGCAACGCCGCGCGCGATATCCACCATTGCCGCGTTGGCATATTCCTCATCTCCGAGGGAAACCATGGAAACGAAATAGCGGTCTTTCCAGAACCGCAGGAGTCCCCCGCCATACTCGGAGCCTTGTCCAACTCCGATGTCTTCGTCCTCACGCTCACACGAGAAAATCCCAAAGGCCTCGTGAGAGGAGCCCATGTCATAAACATCGAGCACGATTTCCACGTCTGGATCGTCCACATTAGTGTACCGGCGGATAAAGGCCTCTCGGAAGTCGAAGGTCAGATAAAGCTCGGAACCATCGTCAGATAACGACACCCGATCATAGAAACGATCTTCTTCGTAGACACTCCAATCCCTGACTTGCATGGGCATGGACGCGTAAGGCTCTTTCAATTCTCCCCCATTTTCACCAAGGATAGAGAGCATATCAATAGGTTAGTCCCAAGGGGCCATCGAGATCAAAAACAGCGGTTGGCCGAATGCATTGGCATAATTGGCGGTGTCAACCGCAACTTGATTTATAGCTATACTCTGGCTATAATATAGCCAAGTTGCGTTACGAAATCATAGTGGCACCTGAAGCCGAAGCTGATATGAAGCGGCTCAAAGCCAACCTGAAAGCCGAAGTACGCGATGCACTCGAGATATATCTGAGGCACGAGCCCACGAAAACGAGCAGAAGCAGAACCAAGCGATTGAAGGGTGTATCACATCCTCAATATCGTCTTCGGGTGCGGGATGTGCGAGTCTTCTATGACGTTTCAGAAGGTGTTGTAGAAGTTCTCGCGATTGTACCCAAATCGGCTGCGTCTGAATATCTGGACGCTTGGGGTAGAGAAGAGAAATGAAGAAAGTTGCACTTTCCGAGGTCAAAGATGATCTGTCTCGTTACTTACGCCTGGCGGAGAAGGGAGAGATTGTCATCACTCGACACGGCAAGCCTGCCGGCGTGTTGATCGGTTTCAAGTCGGAAGACGAATGGTTCGAGTATCGTTTGGAGAACGATCCGCTGTTTCTGCGAAGGATCGAAGCGGCGCGCAGGAACTTGAGGGCAGGCCGCGGCGTCCGATTGGAAGATATAGAGTAAATCCGTTCGACTCTCTAATAGCCAGCCCAGGGTACCCTCAACTTGAAGCAGTCGTAGCCTCGGCCGTAGAGACCTTTTCCTTTAGGACCGCCGCCGGGATGCTCCTATCAATAGGGTCCTGGAGCTCACCGTGGTCGTCCAAGTAACCACAGCGGGTACGAAAAACATCCACCGGCTGGATGGTCACACCGAACATCTCTTGGATCAACTCCGTCGGTCGAATCGAGGGTCCATCACTCATCCGGAGACGTAGAAGGACGGCCGGACAGTCTTCCTGAAGGGTCACATGCGAAGACAATGCTCCGGCCCTGTCAATACGGGCCTCTAGAAGCAAGTCTTTGATATCTAGGGTGCGAGTCTTGCCTTTCCTTAGTACCGTGACCGGGAAGGTCTCTTGTGCCATAGCCTCCTGGCACCGATGTCGGTAGGCATCGAGAGGGCTTTCTCCATCCGCAGGAAGAAGGACCAAGAAGTCGACGGCGTCTATGAGCTTGGACAATCCCGGCTCTTGGTCCGAGAGACGCTTGACCCCGGTGAACACCAGTCCCGTTTCCGTACTCCTGGTCAGCTGCTCGAGAAGAAGAGACACGTCTAGATCCTCACACAAAGACACATCCGCATATTCGGCAAAGGACTTCGTGCCCAATGCTAGGGCCGGTCCAAAGGACATGACGGGCCGCGGAGAATATCCTTCCGAGAAGTAGATGGGTAAGCCCGCCCGTCGAAGAACCCTAGGGATGACTCTCACCATGTCCAGATGACCGCGAAGATGCATAGGTTCGAGCTTCGAATAGCGCAGCCGGTACCGGATGGGGCGGCCCTGCCCAAAATCCCGCGGCGCTTTACCTTGACGCAGTCTCGATACCGCTCTTTCACGCTCGTTATCCCCGCTCGGTTCGGGCCTCCTGTAAGCGCCGAGTTTCTTCAGGAAATCGAAACGCTCTTCTCGCATCCGGCTCAAGTCGCAGGCCACTCCGCAGTGATAACAAATCAGCTTACGCTCGTCGGCCAGAGCCTCCTCGAGGTTGGTGTGATGCACCTTGGCTTGGTGAGGATTGCCGCATGGAGGGCTGAGTCGACCCTCGAGAGCCTTTTTGTACTCTTGGGCGAGAAACCCGTCCTCGAGACCCACATCAATGTGGTCCCACGGCAAGCGGCCATCCAGGGGCAAAGTTCCCAAAACATCGTGCCGTGACAGCTGATGCTCCTGCTCCCATTCCGCGAGTGCCTTCTCCCAAATGTCCCACGCGAGATGTTCCTCCCAGCCGTCAAAGCGGGCCCCAGAACGCCATGCCTGCTCGATGAGGTCCCCTGTTCTCGCGTCCCCGCGACCCATGATGCCCTCCAAGTGGCTGACCCTAGCATCATGACGCCTCAGCTTGAATCGCCACCGTCGCGCGTAGTCTCCAAGGAGTTGTTGTTTTCGGTCGATCTCGTCCATCGTATCCATTGCGCACCATTGAAACGGCGTATGGGGCTTGGGGACATGGCTGGAGACAGAGACCGTGACGCTCACATTGCGTTGGTAGTCTTTGCCTATACGAAGGGCCTGCCGTCCCATCTCGGCGATGCCGATGACGTCTTCGTCCTCTTCGGTCGGTTGACCGATCATGAAATAGAGCTTGACCCGGTTCCATCCTCGTGAGAACACGCGGTGACACGTCGTGTAGATGTCTTCCTCGGTGATATTTTTGTTGACGACATCCCGCATGCGTTGCGTCCCGGCTTCTGGAGCGAAGGTGAGTCCAGTAGCCTTTATGCTCGCAATCTCATCGAGCAGGTCCTCGTCCAGGCCGTAGGCTCTCAAACTAGAGATACCAAGGGAGACTTTCTTGGGACGGAGACGCTTCATTACGTTTTTGACCAAAGGAGAGACACAAGAGTAATCGGCCGTTGAAAGCGAAGTGATGGCCGCCTCGTCGTATCCACCTTTCTCGAGTGCCGAGACGAGCGTCGCGACAACTCGGGCAGGGTCCCGTTCTCGAACGGGGCGATATATCATGCCTGCTTGGCAGAAACGACACCCTTCCGTACAACCCCTTGCGATCTCGATGGCCATGCGATCGAAAATGGCTTCCGCAACCGGTACCGGAGAATCATCGGGGAACCGATATCGATTGATATCTTGAACGAACGCTCGTTCGACACGCTCCGGAACGTCTTTGTATTTGGGCGGGCCGACCACGAGGAACCCCGTCCGGTCGCAAATCTCACGCTCATAGAGGTCGGGGCAGTAAACACCTCCCTCCTTGGCGAGCTCGATCAAGATCTCTACACGACTGAGTCGACCTTCCCGTTTCAGCTCTCCATAGTGCCGCATCAAACGGGGCAATCGCTCTTCAGCGTCGCCGATGAGAAAGACATCAATGAACCGAGTCATAGGCTCGGGTTGTGTAGCAACGGGACCACCGGCGATGACCAATGGATTATCGAGTGTACGTTCCTCGTTGTGGAGCGGGATCCCGCCGAGCTCCAGCATCGTCAAAACATTGGTGAAGGTGAGCTCGTACTGGAGAGACAATCCAACGATGTCGAAATCGGTCAAAGGATGATGTGTTTCCAGGCTGAGTAGAGGTAAATCTCTTTCTCGAAGCTGACGCTCCATGTCGATCCAGGGACAGAAGACTCTTTCGAGAACGAGGTCGGGCTCACCGTTGACGACCGAATAGAGGATCTTGGTGCCGAGGTGGCTCATACCGATGTCGTAGACATCGGGAAAACCGAGGGCCATCCTGACGTCGACTTCATCCCAACTTTTCACCACGGACAGATGCTCACCCCCCATGTAGCGGGCAGGCTTGTCCACTTCGTGAATAAACTCAGCGTAAGGATGATTTTCTATCATGGTTGCACCGTCCGTAGACAGTCGTCAGAGTAGGCAGTCGACAGTAACCACACGCCCCGCGGACACAATATTTATCGACTTGCCTGACCTGTTTTGTCAAGACTCGAAGGGGACAGTTGATAGTAATCACTTACCGTGGTGACTGTCCCCCTTGCCCCCGTTATTCTCGAGTTCTTGAGTTCTCGAGTTCTTTAGTACTTCCCTAATACGTTCTAGCCCCCGGCATTGCCTTCCAATACTCCAATAGCTCTCTACACTCTTCCCGCAGCAGTCCGGAAACGATATCCACACGACTGCTACCGACTCTTCTCAGTGTCCGATTGGAAATGATGAGCTCGTTGAAGCCGAGATTCCGAACATCTCTCACCGTTGTCCCAAAGTAGATCCTCTTGATTTGTGCCCAATGGATGGCGGCAAAGCACATGACACACGGCTCGGTCGTCGAGTAAATTTCCGCGCCCTTGAAATGGGGAGAGCCGAGCGCCTTGCTCGCCCGGATGATGGCACAGACTTCGGCATGACGTGTAGGGTCGTTCGTCTTCAAAACTTCGTTGTGCCCAGTGGCAATAACTTCTCCCTTGCGAACGATGCAAGCGCCGAA
>JAUVQL010000019.1 GCA_030598165.1 Acidobacteriota bacterium
CCTGAAAACCGGTATCTCCTGGTGTTGAAAGATGAGAGCGCGTGCAATAACGATCCCTGGAGAAACCCCGACGCCTCGCAGAACTACGGGACGAAGTTTCTCGGTTTTGTCGGAGCCATTTAATGATGAAGATGTCATATTCATGGAATCAAGCCATCGTCCCTTCGCCGAATCCCTCGGCGACCAGGTTGGTCAGTGCGTCGACCGCCTCCGACTCGTCCTCACCAGAAGCGGTAATCGTGATTTGACTACCTGCCGAAGCCGCAAGAAACAAAATCCCTAGAATGCTCTTGCCGTCGATGGTTGTCTCCTCTTTCGTGATCGTGATTTTCGACTTAAATCGAGATGCAGTTCTAACGAACCGCGCCGCCGCCCGAGCATGAAGGCCTAGCAAATTGATGACTTCGATTTGTCTTTCTACCACGTATCAATCTTTCTCTTCGTCCTTTTCTCGTTTCGAAGACAGCAAATCACTAGCTAGGGAGATGCTCTCTTTGCCCTGGGCACAGGTTTGACGCGCCACTTCGAGTACATTCGTATTTCCCTGTTGACGAAGGTTGACGAGTTTTATGAGCATCGGAAGGTTGCCGCCTGTGATGACCTCGACGCGGTCCTTTTCGAGGAAAGTGAGACTCAGATTCGAAGGAGTGCCGCCGAACATATCGGTAAGGATAATCGCTCCCTGCCCGCTATCGATCTTTTTGATTGCTTCTTGAATCTCTCTTTCGGCGTCTTCGGTACTTTCATGCCAACCTATGGAAACCGCTGTAACGTTAGGAATTTCCCCGACGATCATCTCCCCCGCACTCACTAGTTCGTTAGCGAGCTGCCCATGTGTTACTACTACAATACCAATCACTATTCATTCTCCACGTCGCGGTGCACCACTTTGACCGAACGACGTTCCTTCTTTATGTTTCGAGCAAGAGAATTGGCCACCATCACGGAACGGTGTCGCCCTCCCGTACAACCGATGGCAATCGTTAAATAGCTTTTCCCTTCCGTAGCATATTGTGGAATAAGATAGTTCACAAAAGAGAACATTCTATCGAGAAACTCGCCCGTATCTTTGTGCTTCAACAAGAACCTTTCCACCTTCGGATCGTTTCCGTCTTTATGACGCAGACTCCTCTCGAAGTAGGGATTAGGCAAAAAGCGAACATCGAAAACAAGATCCGCATCGAGAGGAATTCCGTACTTGTATCCAAAAGAAACTACATTCAAAGATGGCAGGCGTTCTCTACCGCTTTCGCCGAATTGCTCGAGAAGGTAGCGCCTTAGCTGGTGGACGGTCAAGTCCGATGTATCTAGAATCTGATCCGCCAGGCGGCGAATGGCGGCCAACTTCCTTCGCTCCGTTCGAACCGCCTGCAGTACCGATCCGCCTTTTGCTCCTGCAAGGGGATGAGGTCGTCGGCTCTCACTAAACCGTCTTACGAGGATCTCATTTCTCGCTTCCAAGAATACCAGAGTGGTATTGAAGTCTCTTTGTCGCAGGCGACGAAACATGCCTGGAAAATCCTTCAGAAACTCAGGTTCGCGGATATCCACAACAATGGCAACACGATCGATCGGCTGCCCTCCTTTTGCCGTCAATTCAGCAAAGGGATCGATTAGCTTCGCAGGAAGATTGTCCACGCAAAAGTAGCCCGCGTCCTCGAATGCCTTGAGAGCAAAGGTCTTCCCAGAACCGGACATTCCGGTAATAAAGACGACTCGACGTGCTCCTCTTTCTATCACTCTCGTCGTCATTGCGATTCTTTTTGGCTTCGAGTTGTAGGATCTGTACTGGTCACTGGTCACTGGTCACTGGTCACTGCTTACCGACCTCTGGCTCTTCACTTGTCGTTCCGCTTTCTTCGATCTCGCCGCGCCATTGTTGCGACCTTTTTCATAAAGCGGCGCGCCGGATGGCGTCCAGATTGTTTCAACAAGTGGTTCCGGGCTGCAACCTCGATCAACATGGCCAGGTTGCGTCCCGGCCCCACGGGCATCCGGACTAAAGGCATTTTGCCATCCAGGAGATCGTAGCTTTCCTCCTCCAAACCGAGCCGCTCTATTTCTGTTGCCTTTTCCCAGCGCTCGAGTTGGATGACCAGGTCGACAGACTTCGACAAGCGAATCGAGTTAGGCCCAAAAAGATCTTTCACATTGATGATTCCCAACCCTCGAAGCTCCATGAAGTAGCGCGTCAACGATGGGCTTCTTCCCGTGAATCGACTGCTACCAGCCCCCCCAGCTCGGTTGTCAGGGTCTCGATAGATTTCGATGATATCGTCCGAGACTAAGCGATGTCCTCTCTCAATGAGCTCGAGGGCGGACTCGCTTTTCCCAATACCGCTCTCACCTACAATCAACGTCCCGAGGCCATATATGTCCATCAGAACGCCATGTATAATTCTTCGTTTGACGAGGATGTTCTCGACTAAACGTCTGATCCGCCGAGATGCTACGGAAAGACCAAGTGCAGTGGAGAGGAGTGGCACCTGCCGTCGTCGCGAAAAGTCACGTAGGTAGGCTGGGCATTCTTGCTTGTCGGCCAATACTACAGCTGCAACCCTGCCTTCGCTCAAGAGCTCTAGCGCTGCCGCCCTTTTGTCCCTAGGAAGAGTTGAGAGAATTTCCAGCTCCCTGGAACCCATCAACTGGATACTACCCGTCGATGCGGAGTCGGTATTCCCCGTAAAAACACGCCAAGGACGTTCGACTATAGACGTCTCAATCGCACGGCTGAGCCCCTTTCTGCCAGCGATCAGGACCAATTTGAGAGAAATAGCTTCAGACGTCAGCAGCAGCTTTGCGAGTGGTGCGGGAGTAGATTCAACGCCTTCCGACTTCTTTTCTTTCAATCGATTACCAAATACTTCAACTGTCAGGTTCAATAAGACCGAAATTCCCATCAGGACGTTTGTAGACTACATTGACCCGGTCGTTCAAGGCGTTTCGGAATACCAAGAACTCAGCACCTTCGTCTTCGATTTGCCCAACCGCTTCCTCGACGGAAAGTGGCTTGATAACAAAACGGCTGCTTTCGACGACTCTAGGTGCAACTCCCGAATCATGACCTTCGTCGCGTGCGAGGACATTGAACGTCCCAGAATCTTCTTTTCTCTTTCCTCTTCTCTTCTTTCCAATCCGCTTGTCTTGAAGCTTCTTGGCCTGGGCCTCGATTTTTTCAACTGCTTGCGAGATCGAGGCGTAAAGATCGTTCGACTCTTCCACTGCAGTCAGATAGCTATTACCGCGGCTGTGAACATTGACCTCGGCAATTTGTCGATACTTCTCCACGGATAGAGTGACATGGATGTCTGTAATTCCATTCAAGAACCGGTTGAGCTTGTTTACTTTTTTTTCGGTGTAGGTCCTAAGAGGTGGTGTGATATCGATCTGGCGTCCGGTGATATTAAGGTTCATTCACTCTTCTCCCCTATGGGTAGAGTTGTCATGCACATAGCTTTGTTGATGACCACCCTTTCGTTTCAAGACGCATTACACGAGTAGGGCTCAAAATGACGCACTTCCTCCTTTTTATGGTGGGAGCTTGTTGGATGTAAGGTAGATACCCCCTTCATCGAATAAAGCTGCAAATCAGGATGCAAAAGGGCTACTGTACAAATTCTTTCTCTGATTCGACGGCGGAATCCGCAACTCTTCCCGGTATTTCGCTATGGTTCGCCGCGCAAGCACCAGTCCTTCTCTTTCGAGTATTTTGACGATCTTCGAATCAGAAAGCGGCTTCTTTGGATTTTCTTCTTCTACAATCTTTTTTATCTTCTGCTTGATTGTAACCGACGATACGTTTTCACCGTACGTGCTAGAAATGCCGCTGTGAAAGAAATACTTCATCTCACACACACCTTGCGGCGTATGCATATACTTGTTGCTGACGACCCTTGAAACGGTTGATTCGTGCATTCCGATGTCGATCGCCACATCTCGGAGCACGAGCGGCCTCAATTGTTCCACTCCGGTGTCAAGAAACTCTCTTTGTTGACGGACGATGCTTTGAGCGACCTTGTAAATCGTCTTCTGCCGTTGGTCAACGGACTTGATGAGCCAAAGAGCACTTCGGAGTTTTTCTTTCACATATGTGCGGGTTTCCTCGTTGTCGGCGGACTTGTTCTCTAGCATCCGGCGGTACAGCGGACTGATACGTAATTGGGGTAATCGGTCCTCGTTCAAGACGATCTCGTAATTGTCGTCGACCTTTACCACATAGACGTCAGGAGTAACGTATTGGCTTTTCTTTGGCGTGTGTTTCGAGCCCGGTTTCGGATCTAGCCGTCTAATGATCTCGCAATGGTGAACAACTTCTTCGTGCGGAAGCCCCATGGCCTTGGCGATGTCGCCGAACCGGTGACCTTGAAGGAGATCCATGTGCTCGGCCACCATCGTTTCCACAGGTGTTCCGCCAAGCTCGAGATGTCTCAATTGAAGGAGGAGGCATTCCTGCAAACCACGGGCTCCAACACCTATAGGATCGAAGCTTTGGACGACACGAAGCGCCTTGTGGACCTCGCTGCATTGATAGCCCCCCATGGAGCAAATCTCGTCGACTGTCGCCTGCAAGTATCCATCATCGTCGATGTTCCCAATAATAGCGCGACCTATTTCGAGGTCAAGTTCATCACCCGTCGAGAGTCGTAGCTGCCAATCCAAGTGGTCGGCAAGTGACGAAGACGTTGCGAGTGTGTTTTCAATGGGAGGAAGCTCGGGGACCTCGAAACTCATCCGAGGTCGATACCCCTCATCGAGGTAATCGCTGAAAAATGCCTCTTCATCGATCTCCTCGAAGGGGTCTTCGCGTTTTTCTTCCGGATTTTCGTCGGTGGGTGTGTCCTCAGCGGTCTCCGCGGTCTCCGCAGTCTCGCTTGTTGCCTCTCCTTCTTTTTCGGGTGTGGAGGTCTCCTCGCCCGCGGCCTCAATTTCTTCTTCGAGAAGTGGGTTCTCTGTGATCTCCTGATTCAACATGTCGGCCAATTCGAGAGTCGACATCGGCAGGAGCTTGATCGCCTGTTGGAGCGAGGGAGTGAGGATGAGTTTTTGCGAGAGCTTGGCTTGTAGCACTAATTTCTGTTGCATCGCCATATTCTAGCTATCCCCTCTCGCGCATCAGCTCCTTTGAAAAGTAAACACTCTAGAGATCAATACTAGTCTAACTTGAAATCCTCCCCCAAATAGACTCGCCGGACATCATCATCGCTCGCGAGCTCCGCAGGTGAGCCGGCGCGGAAAATCCGCCCTTCATTCATAATATAGGCCCGGTCGGTAATTTTAAGCGTCTCCCTCACGTTGTGATCCGTTACAAGTATTCCAATTCCACGTTTTTTCAGGTGGTGCACAATCTTCTGAATATCGCCCACCGCAATAGGGTCAATCCCTGCAAACGGCTCGTCAAGAAGCATAAATGATGGAGAAGTGACGAGTGCTCGCGTGATCTCGGCACGTCGCCGCTCCCCACCCGAGAGCGTGTATGCCCGAGACTTGGCCATTTTTGTGAGGCCTAGCTCGTCCAGCAGCGCCGCCAAACGCTGTTGCTTCTCGCCAGGCTTCAGATCCAAAGTCTCGAGTATGGCCAGTACGTTCTCTTCGACGGTCAGCTTACGAAAAATCGAGGGCTCTTGCGGGAGGTAATTTATCCCGCTCCTCGCCCGGAGGTACATGGGAAGCTCAGTGATTTCCTCCTCGTTGAGGAATACACTTCCCGATTCCGGACGGGTCAGCCCGACCACAATATGGAAAGTCGTGGTCTTGCCGGCACCATTCGGTCCGAGAAGGCCGACCACCTCCCCTTCGTGCACTTCCAGACTCACATCGTCGACCACTCGCTTCTGGCGGAACGACTTTGCGAGCGACCGAGCCCTAAGAAGTTTCATTATTTTGGGCGCGGTTTCGAAGCGTAGATGGTTTTAGTCCGGCGTTGTTCACGACCGTCGACAAAAATCCTATCATCCGACAAAAAGAATGTCAACTCCTTGCCTTCAGTGAGTTTATCGCCATCTTGAAGCTGCGCTCTATCTCCCATAACACGCACTTCTTCCAATTTCGGCAAGTATTTTGCATTGTCGCCACGAGCCTTCCCTTCGGCCGCCTCGAGCTCTACATCGCCCTCAGCGTAGATTTCCAGCACATCGTTGCTGGGCTTCTCGAGGGTCACGTCAACCAGAGTCCCCTTCAGATTGATTTTGTCGCTCCTCATGATGACGTTGCGACGATAGTGAAGAATGTTCTCGTGAGAGCGATAGACCAATCGCCATGCTTGGGTCACGGTTCGTCCAGCTTGAGCTTTCTCATCGGCGCTCTGTAGGAAAACCGTTCTCACGGAGCCCTCCGCTTCGAGCTCGCCCTCCGTTTGGCGAAGTATGATTTTCTGGGCCTCGATCCGGTTGTCTCCTTGGAATCCTCTAGCTGCGCCAGTATAGATAGCGAGGTCTTCACCCTGCCGATAGTCCAAGTGATCCGCGACGAAATGCACGGGATCGTCATTCCCCGCCGGAAACAAACCACGTTGGTTCTTGCTTCTATCGCCCGTGGAAGTCGAACGCACATTGTCAGAGGCCTCTAGGTGACCGGTCACTACATTGATTTGAATAGTCTCAGCTTCCAAAGACGCTCGTTGATTCCAAAGTAGGGGTGACTCAGTCAGAGTCAGTAGCTCCTTCTCGCTCGTATAGACGCCATACTCTGCAGAAGCTTGAACGTCGCCATGAGAGAATTGGACGGACTTTATGCATCGCGCTTCGACCAGATCGCCCGTTTCTGCGTCGAAGTCCGCTTCGAATTGCCTCGCTTCGACGCGTTTTTTCTCCGATTCAGGACCACTCTTGGGTGCAAGTGTTAGCGTGACACCACCACGGCCCCTCAGCTGCGTCAGCCGGCCGAGATCATCGAAATCGAATGCGAGAAGGTGACCTTCGAGCTCCCTTACCATGACAGGACGACCTTCACTATCGGGACGCGACTCCACGATCAGCTTCCCGCGCTCCATGGCACGCATACGTTCCGGTGTCTCCCCGTCCTCGCGCAACACAACTTCCAATTTCTTTGTCAGTAGGCGTTTTGTTCCCGGCTTTCTGAGAAGGCCAGAGTGGTCCACACCTCGCGCAGGTTGGGTTGAATCGTCTACGTCAGCATCGCCCGCAATTTCTGACGACGTGGTCACCATGACAAGATCGACGTTCTCATAGGCCTCTATGTGCTCGATCCCATCCTCGTCTTCAGTGAGGAAGAGCTGAAGATCATTGCAGCGAAGCTCACGAGTTGTTTGCTGGACGAATACATCATCGATGAACTGTATCGTTTTGGCGTTGCGGCGGATTGTGGCGGACCTGCTCTCGATCTCGACGGGGGGACCCTCTTTTTTGGAGAGTCTCACCTTCACGCCATCTCGAAGGTAAAATTTGGCGCCGGGCACCTCATACTCGAGACTCCCCGATTCCCCCTCTAACCCGTCACGGAAGAATCGGACCTTCTCGTTGGTCCAGACGACGTCCGGACTCTTTCGATAATCCAGCACGGAGGGTTCGACGCGAAGTGACTTCTCATCACGGATGACGACGTTGCCCTCGAGGTGAGCGGCGGAAGTGAGGCTGTCGTATTCACAAAGGTCGGCCGTAATGACCATTGGGATTTTTTCTTTGCCGGCAGGAAACTCGATCTCAACGTCCCGGAAGGTCTGGGACTCTCCACTTCGTCCCACACTTTCTGCAGCACGCAAGACGAACGCTTGCTTACCTTCCGAATCTAGACGGGTGAGCTCGATTTGTCGCGCGAGGGGATCATCGGGTTCATCTGAAACAGGAAGAGAGGTTTCGAGGTTTCCCTGCCTCTTGTCGACGCCCTGATACAAGTGATAGACGACGTAACTACCGAAACAGACCAAGACGACGATAAGAAGCTTCTTGATAAATCGGACTTGGTTGTATGTCATCCGCCGGCTTCGGTCTCGAGCGCAATGCTACCCATTTTCCGAAACTTCTGATACCTCGCCTCTCGTCTTTCCTCAGGGCTCATCTCCTCCACCCGAGTCAGGGCCCGATTCAGGTGATCACTAAGGAGCTCGGCTGCCTCCTCGTAAGCGGTGTGGGCTCCTCCGGGGGGCTCTGGAATTATGTGATCGACGAGCCCGAGCTTCAGAAGGTCGCCCGCCGTCAGCTTGAGTGCCGCCGCGGCCTCCTCCGCCCTACCGGCATCCTTGTAAAGGATAGCTGCGCATCCTTCTGGAGATATGACGGAGTAGATAGCGTTCTCCATCATGAGGATCTCATCTCCAATGGCGATGGCTAGCGCACCGCCGCTTCCGCCCTCTCCTGTAACGGTCACAATAATAGGCGTATCGATTCGGGATATCTCTCTTATATTGTAAGCAATGGCTTCGGCTTGTCCCCGATCTTCGGCGTCCATCCCCGGATAAGCGCCTGGAGTATCGACAAATGTGAAAATCGGGCGTCGGTACTTGGCCGCGATTTGCATCACGCGCAGCGCCTTTCGGTAACCCTCCGGTTTGGGCATACCAAAGTTCCGGTAAATTTTGAGTTTGGTGTCACGCCCCTTCTGATGGCCCACCACCATCACCGGGCGTCCACGAAACCAGCCCATGCCGGTTACAATCGCTGGGTCATCGGAATATCGCCGATCCCCGTGAATTTCCATGAAGTCATCGAACAGAAAATCGACGTAGTCGAAAAAGTATGGGCGCTGGGGATGGCGGGCGACAAGGACCTTCTGCATTGGAGCCAAGCTGGAGTAAATCTCTTTCCGCTTCTTTTCCAACTTTTCCCTGAGGCGGGCAATCTCCGCCGCCTTGTCCTCGTCATCAGGGTAGCCCGTTAGCGCTTCGATTTCCTTCTGTAATGCAACGAGCGGTGCTTCGAAATCCAATGATTCAGCCATGACGCCTCAGTCTAACACATTGTGAATAAGGGGAGATATAGGGACGGAAGAGAATTCAGGAACTCAAGAATTCAGGAATTCAAGAATCCCGAAGAAGGCAGACATCTTTGACTCCGATTTGTTGACTTCTTGATTAATCAGATGCCGCGGCGCAGCCGCCACAAGACATTCCTGAATTCCTGATTTCTTGATTTCTTGAATTCCTTCTTCCTGGCCGTTGGCTACGATGACCGATCCACGGCCGCGCCTGGCTTCGAGATCCGAGACCAGATCCGGACTCGGTCGAACTCGAAGATAGGGATGGGGTGACATCGATAGCTCGAAGTCTTGTTTTCTGAAGAGCTCGAAACGA
>JAUVQL010000215.1 GCA_030598165.1 Acidobacteriota bacterium
TCTTTTGGGACGCATCGCGGGATACTACCCCTTCCTTGAACAGCGACATTCTATCACGCCCGAATTTCTCTTTTCCGCCAAAGTCATCTAAACTTTACTCTTAGATGATTCTAAATACCGACCAGCTCGAAGTCATCGCCCAGATGAGCAAGGGAGATCTGGGCGAGACTCCTTACCCCGTACTCCTTCATGCCCTGGCGGTTCATCGCCGTTCGGTCGTCCTCGAGATAGAGCGTCTGCAGCTGAAGAAGCAAATCGTCTTCGAGCAAGGGATGCCGGTGGATTGCCACTCCAATCTACTTCATGAGACCTTGGGCCGGTTCATGGTGGTTCGTGGTGACATCACGGAGGAGCAGTGTCAGCTCTTCCGCAGTAAGGCCGTCACAACCGGGCAATCCTTTGCCGAGGTGCTCATCGCAGAGGGAACCGTTCCCGCCTCGGAGCTTTTCAAGATCCTTCAGCAAAATCTAGCAAAGAAGCTTCTCGATGGTTTTACATGGAGTAGTGGCGAGTTCAAGATTGTCAACGATTCACCACCGGTGGACTCTCCTCTTCGCGTGAAAACACCGCAGTTGATCATAACAGGAATCACCAAACTGGTCCCCGATGAAGAAATCGAAAAGGCCATGGAGGTGATCGTGGACAAGGTACTCCACGTCAACCCCCACCCACACTACCCCCGGGGGGAACTTCGCCTGACGGGTGAGCACCTGCTCCTCATCGACCTCCTTCCCGGGGGGAAACTCGTGAGTGACCTCGTCGCCGAGACGAAGAAGCCTCGCGAAAAGATTCTGCGACTCTTGTATGCCTTGGCTGTTATTGGGCTCGTGGTTCGAGAAGACTGGTTGCCGAAGGAAACAGTGGTGGCGAGTCCGGATATGGACTTCATGTTGCCTGTCCCGGAGCCTGTGGAGGTGACGAAAACTGACGCTACCGTCGTTCATCCCGAAGAGTTCCGCGACCAAATCATGGGCCTCTACATGAGCTATCGTAAGCAAGGTGCCTTCGAGCTTTTCGGTATCGACGAGGAAGCTTCACCCGAGGTCATCGAACAGAAATACTTGGAGTTCTCTGAAAAATTTGCGCCTTGGAAGTTCTTTCAGTCGGGTTTCGAAGACCTAGCGGAAAAAGCAAGGGAGATTTTTATTGCGGGCGGCCGAGCGTTTGGTGAGCTCTCTGATCCGGAGAAACGTAACTCTCTTGTTGCTAAACGTCAAAGCAAGTTGGCCACCCGGACTCTGGAGTTCGGTCGAGATCAATTCCTCATCAAGTCCGATCTCCTGGACTCCGAGACGCAGTTCGAAAAAGGCAAAGAGCTACTAGAGGCCAAAAAGTACAAAGAGGCACTGCAGCAGCTTCAGTTCGCCCACGACTGCGATCCGCAGAATGCTGTCTACCGGGCCGAGCTCGCGCATTGCATCTACCTCAATGACCCCGAAACGGGCGGCCCCAAAGCACTTCAAGAGCTCAATGAAGCTCTGCGTATCGACCCGAGCTGTGGACTCGCCGCGTACTACGGAGGAATCATCCACAGCGACATGGGGAACTTCATCGAAGCGGAAGCCTACCTCACCAACGCGGTCAAGCTGATGGATGATGAGGGCCTGCCGGTTCAGGCCTTGAAGGCACTCAAGGAAGCTAAGGACCATCCTAAGAAGAAACGCAGATTCCTGTAAGAAGTCAAGAACCCAAGAACCCAAGAACCCAAGAACCCAAGAACTCAAGAATTCAAGAATAAAGATCTTATACTGGAGTTCTTGAGTGCTCGAGTTCTCGAGTTCTTACTGTTACTTGAGGATGTCCAACAAATGGGTGTACTTGACGATGAAGCTGCGAGACTGTGGGCCGACGAGTAGGTCCCCGAGACCCTCGTTGGTATTGAAGACGACGTAGAGCCCGGTACTGGCCGTGGTAAGCCATGTGAATCGCAAATTGGCCGACCAAACGTCAGCCGAGTCATTGTACTGGGCCAGCGACTGAAAATAAATGGAGGGCGTAAAGTTATAGTTGAAGCGGAGCTGCCCTAAGTTTGCCTTGAATCTTCCCTCTTTGAGGTCGATGTCGTTGTACTGCCATTGAGCGGAAACGTTGGCTTTACCGCCCTTGCGAAATATGAGCTCGGTCGTAACGGAACGCCGCGTCCCGGAGAAGAAACCGCCGTAGTCAATCCCGCCGCTGTAGGCCACCGGCGCGCTCAAGTCCGTGTTCCATTTCCAGGACAGGATCGTGTTGTGGTACTTGCCGGGGGGAATGACGATGCCATCCGCGATCTCGAAAGGCTCCTTTAACCCTTCTGTCGTGATGTTGGTGGCGGGGCTGAAGTGAGCTCCGTTCTCCCAATCGACATGGATGTCGAGGTGGAGGTACCCCGTTTCCTGGAAACCGTTGAAATCCCAAAAAGAACGGTAAGTCACATGAGGTCTGAGCTCGCGCAGCCAGCCTATGCTGGGCGCTCGCACGTGCCACAGTGGGCCGCCCTGGATGCTCCGATAGCCGGATCGTTGAAGAAAGCCCACTTCGGGATTAAAGTCCTCACCCACTTCGGTATAGTCCACGTTGAAGTTGAAGTCGCGGTCGGCATATTCTGCTTTGGCCGCCCAAGAGTGCTCCCGTCCGGTGGCGCCCGGTGTCTCGGTTCGCGAGACGAAGCCGTTGAAGGTCCACTCTTCCCCGATACCTAGTTTGCCGTCGATGCCCCAGGTGCGATTCCAGTTGTCCTGGCCGGAGCCGTCGCCAGTGGCCATGCGGTTGACGAAGATGAAACCCACATTGGAGCGATTTGGAAACTGGCGGTTGACGCGCGCGACCGTGTAGTTGTTGGCTGGGGTGTGATCGATGACGTTCTCGGTTTGCATGTTCATGAAGCCGACGTTATAGCTTCCGGCTTTTCCGCTCAATCGGGCGCCGGCGAGAATAGGGACGATACCGCCATCTTCGTCGATACCGATTTTTCTGCTGAAAAAAAGCTCGACCGATTGTTCCCTCCCCGAGGACTTCCCAACGGAGAAGATACCGGCGTTTTCTAGAAAGAACTCGCGTTTTTCCGGGAAGAACAAGTTGAAACGAGTAAGGTTGATTTGCTGTTCGTCGACTTCGACTTGGGCAAAATCAGTGTTGTAGGTGAGGTCCAAGTTGAGGGCGGGTGTGACACCAAACTTGGCATCCACGCCCCACTCGCCGTCGAGCTCGTTTTCGTCTTGTATCTCGTAGTCCCGCCCGGAGCTGCCCAAAACGTAGGGAGTCACTTTGAAATTGCGGGGAGTGTCGAGATTCAGATCCTGAAGCTCTCCCGCCGAGGATACTCGGTTGATGTTAAAAATTCGAGAGACGGGAGACCAATAGTCCTCTTCTCGTTTGCGGCGGATGTTCCGGTAGAAATTGAGTCCCCATGTTTGGGGCCTCTCGGAATCGTACCGAAGAGAACGCA
>JAUVQL010000054.1 GCA_030598165.1 Acidobacteriota bacterium
CGACATGTCTTAGTGACACAATCGTTACAAAAGGGAAAGCTAGTGTTGAAAAAGTGAATTTCCTTTTTACCTGACACGATGACCCCTGACACGGATTTCAAAGGCTGCATGAGATAGCTGGAATTCAACTCGATTCCGATGTCCCCGGGGCGAAGGCGGTCAAAGAGCCTCCCCTGCCCGCTGATGTGCCAACCGCAATAGCCCGGGCTATATCGTAGTTGGGACTTCCCCTCAGGTGGCTCGTCGTCACCCGTGACGACGTGGTCAAACTGCTCTTCGACCGCCTCGGCGGCAAGCTCTGCCCCTTCGGAGGCAACCGCATCGACAACGTAGGCCAGCGCAAAGTCGTTGGCAGCAAAGAGCTCGTCGATCCTCCCGCTAACCGGTTGGCCCAATGTCACGGCAAAGAGCGCCAAGTGCTCAGCCCCCGGATAGATCCCATCGAGAGGCGTTTTGGTCTCGTTCAAGCCGGCTCCTGAGTAAAGCGGCGCGAATTCTTCAATGGTAATGGTCTCGAAAAGACCTTTGGGCCCGGCAAGGTCGATAAACACCTCGAAGGCCTCCTCGATGAGCGAAGCAGTTTTCTCCGAGGGTTCCTTGTCCAATCCAAGGCCCAAGGCCTTACGGATAGAAAACTCCTCTGGAATCACTGCCTCAACTGAAATGTCGACGATCTTTCTCACGAGCTCTGCTCAGGAAGCTTGTCCATTCCGTGCTGCCGAGCTTGCCCGGTCATCAACTCGGTGAGCGCCTTTCTCGCTTCATCACTGAGGTGCGACGGCTCATATTCCTCCATGGCTTTTCGAACGATGCGGTGGGCCCGCTCCCCCAGCGTCAGGCTTCCTTCCTCGGCCCATCGGGAACGGTTAGCCCTATCGATGACTGCCGATGGGAAGTAATGCTCCTCTCGAAGATGACGTCGAGTGTGCTTGGCGATGAGCAAGTGTTTCTCGCTGAGGAGCTCTTGAAAGAGACCGACGGCCGGAAAATCTTCTCTCGGCTCGATTCCCTTGGCAATCCTCAAGGTCATTCCACAGATTTCATTGTCCAGGACCAGCTTCTCGAGACTATGGCAACTCTCGAAGTCCATCATGCCCGGCCCTGATATGTTGTTGATACCGGATAGAACGGCTAGCGTCGCTCCCATAGCGGTCTCCAATCCTGCCTGCGCATCGAGTAGCTTCGCATCACTGAGTCCAATGTAGGCTTGTGTCGGGAGACCGAGATAGGTGCCGATTTCATTATTGGCGCAATCGACCATCATCGTCTCTACGGCGCCCATGGGAGTCGTCTCGTAGCGAACATCGAAGGCGGCTGGTGACCCGCCGTAGAGCGCCGGCGCACCGGGATTGGTAAGCTGAGTGATGACAATCCCGCTCAGGGTCTCAGCCGTGTGCTGCACTGCCGTGCCCACGAGTGTAACGGGAGCAATGAAGCCGGACAATGGCATGGAGATGTACTCCACCGGTATGGAGTACCTGGCACAATCCACGAGATTTTGTGAGGTGACATCACTCCATTTCAGCGGAGAGGTGGGGCATACGGAGAAAACACAAATGGGCTTCTCTTTGAGAGCCGACTCTGACCCTCGCACTGCAACCACGAGGTCCTTCATGATCTCGAAAGCTTCGATTGTAAACGCACCCGTGACCACTGGTTTCTCACAATAAAGAAGGCTCAAGAAAAGACGATAAGAATCTGAGATTTTCTCATGAACATCGGACGGAATGAGCGCCGTACTCTGCGAAGCGATATGCCCTAGCTGGCTTACGAGCTTCGCATACCGGACGTAGTCCCGCGTTTCCGGCCTCCGCATCTTAGTCTTCCCATAGTCCAAAATATTGATGGCGGCTGAGCCAGGAGTGAAATGGACGTTATCACCTTGAAACTCGTGGGTGCGCTCCCCCCGCTGGTCGAAAAGCTCAAAGGAATGGCTGACCGTGCCTAGCGCCCGGTCGATGATCTCCTCATTGAGATAAGCCCGTCGCTTTCCCTTGTCGACCTCCACACCGTGATCCGACAGCATGGACAAAATGCCTTCGTTGTTAATCTCGACTCCCAACCTAGCCAGAATGTCTCTAGCTTCCGACACAATCCTCTCGATGAGGCTGTTCTCGAGGAAACGTAAGTTCGGGCGCATTTACTTGTACCTCTCGCAGGCCCGGCTGTGCCGGGCGATCAAGCTACCTAGGAACTCCCGTAGACCCGGCTGTGCCGGGCGATCAAGCTACGTAGGAACAAAAAAGAAAAGGAACAGGCCCTCTTCCCTACTCCACAGCGGCTGTACGCCCGGCTGTGCCGGGCGATCACACCTCCGCGGCGCAGAGGAGAGTATAACCTGTCCCCGACACCTCAAACGAGGTCGATGTATCCGCAAGGACACTCTTCGGCACACTTCTTACATCCGTCACAGACGGCGATATCGATCGTGTAGTAGTGTCCAGGGGATTTTTCGTCCACCTTCTTGAAGCAATTGTTCTGACAGTACATCCAGCAGTTCTCGCAGCCAAAACACAAGCCACAACTGAAACACCGAGCGGCCTCCGCAATCGCTTGCTCCGGGGTGATCCCGGTGTCGATCTCCTCGAAGGGTTTCGCCTGCCGCTCTTCGGGCGGAGTGATCTGTCGCTCAGACCGGTCGGCCTGCTCATACCACTCCATTTTGATTTTTTCGTGGTCAATTACCGGCATGCCGTTCGGGCCCGGGGGATCGATGCCACGCAGCGTGGCGTGGATGCTCTCAGCCGCCTTCCGACCCTGTCCGATGGAGATCGTAGCGAGGCCAATCGTCAGAGCGTCGCCGCCCGACCACACACCCTCGACTCCGGTGCGGCCCCAATCGTCCGTCTCGAGCCAAGAGCCTGGCTTCACGATGGCGCCCAGGTCGGACCAATCCGGGGCCTGGCTAACTGCCATGACCATGGAGTCGGTCTCGATGTCGTATACGTCCCCCTCGATCGGAACCGGACGTCTCCTTCCGGAGTCGTCAGGCTCACCGAGCTCGAAACGCTGAACCGTGACCTTGCCGATCTTTCCGGCCGAGTCCCGTTCGATCTTGGCCGGCGCGGCCAAGTACTCGATGTTGATGCCTTCTGCAAGGGCCTCATCGATCTCATGCTCGATGGCCGGCATTTCTTTTCGAGTCCGGCGATAGAGGATCGTTACGTCCGTACCAAGCCTCTGTGACATCGCGGCAGAGTCGAACGTCAAACGTGCCGAGACACGGGCCGCATCGATGGCCGTGTCGCCACCGCCGACGACGACGACTTTCCCTCCCAGCTCGACCGCTTCCCCGGAGTTAGCCTGGTTCAGGAACTCGGTGCCCGTGAAAACGCCCGGTCCGTCCTCGCCGGGGATACCCATCGCCTTTCCACGATGAGCGCCGATACCTACGAAGATGGCTTTGTACTCCTTCTGAAGGTCCTCGAGGGAAATGTCTTTGCCAACGCGTGTATTCAGCTTGAGCTCAATTCCAAGATCGAGGATTTTCTGATACTCCGCGTCCAACACGTTCCGAGGAAGACGGTACTCAGGAATGCCATATCGCAGCATCCCACCGACTTTTTCGAAGGCCTCATAGAGGGTGACCTTGTATCCGCGTCGGGCGAGTTGATAGGCACAGGACATGCCTGACGGACCCGAGCCAACGACGGCAATCTTCTCATCGAAGGGGCCTCCCGCATCCAGTTTGGGAAGCTCGAGCTTCTGCTGAATACCCCAATCTCCAATGGTGCGCTCGACCGAGTTGATGGCGACCGCCCCGTCCTTTTCTTTCCGGTTACAAACCGTCTCACATGGATGGGGACAGACACGTCCCATGATGGCGGGAAACGGATTGGTCTCCACTTCCGTGAACCAAGCTTTGGTCCATGCCTCATCGAGAGACATGCCGGTCTTTTCCCGCTGGGCAACTACGGTCAGCCATCCCCGTACATCATTGCCGCTGGGGCATTTGTCGATGCAAGGGGGCATCTTTTCCGTATATTGGGGCCGAACGGTCGAGATGTCCCCGCTTCCACCCCGGGAAGCAATCTTGCTCAGATCTTTCTTTTTTTTGCCCTTTTTTAATAAACCCATTTGTACATCTTCCTTTCCATTGCTGCTCGACCTTGGGCTATAGTTGGGACCGCTAACCTTTTTCTTGAACTCGTTGAGGTGCGTCAGAAGGGTGTCGTGCTTTTCTTCGTCGATAATCAGATAGTCGAGAAGATGCTTCTGGACAGGAAGGGGGCACTCGTCGCGGAGCTTCTTGGCTAACACGATGGTCTCCTTTTCCATTTCATCGTGGTCTTCGATCTCTTGCCAAATCTCACCGAGCTCCTCGGGTCTCAAGTGCACCGGATTCGTGGTCAAGCTCTCGATGATGAATTGCTGTACACGGTGGTGCTGCACCGAGTCATTGCGAATGATCTCCATTATCTGCCAGATCAATTTGTTGTTGGTCTTCTCCATGATCTCAGCAGTATGCTCGATGGATTTCCGTTCGATCTTCTGCCATTTGCGAAGCATCTCCACCAAACCATCGATTTTCTCCTGTCCACTGCCTTGTGCCATTACGCTTTCTCCTTTCGAGTTTCAAATCTCAAAATAAACGATTGAATTCGTCCTTTACATCATTTGGCTTATGTTGGACCAATACTTCGAAAACACTACTGTTGACAAGAAATACCCCAGAGGTACGTTGACCATGACGCCGATGGTAAAAGCCCAGAAGGGCTTGAGTCCGAATGTGAGCAGATCCTTGAAGCGCGTCGAAAGGCCGATGCACAGGAAACAAAGCACGAACGCCCAAGAACGCCTCTTCTTCACCGGGCTGATCACTCTGGTTTTGAGCTCGCTTTCGAACCAATCGGATTTGTAATGGAGCTGTTTCAACGCCCCTATTTTATCCCCGCGATTCGGGTCATTCGCAGGAATCGCAGACCGCAACTGCTCGTACTCCTGCAAGCTCATCTTGCCGCGGTATCGAATGACTCCTGTGCCTGCGTCATATTCGAACCGATCCGCTAGCTCCGCGGGCGGCTGGAAGTCGGAAAAATCGGCCTTGTACTTGATGGTCTCGGCACCGCTCTTGAACGTGTCCGAGGGATTCGCCACACCAAAATGATCCTCTGGAGGCCGTGCTGCAACGATGCTCATGATCAAGGATGCTGCAAAGAAGCCGAGTACGAACTTGGGAAACCGTTGCCAGATGATACCTGCCCCCACGGCGCGCTGACTGCTCGAGTCGCGCTCCCAAAACATGACGGAGACGACCGCCAAGATGAGACACCAGATTCCGATCCAAATGTCACGACCAATGACCTTCATCAATGTGAAGGTGTTGATGGGATCGTCTGGATTGAGAGGCTCGCCATCTTCGCCCACGAGGGCTCCCGATTCGATGACGTCGGACAACTCCGCCACCACCGCAAACCCGGCCGCATCGGCGAACTCGGAAGTACCTACCCACGCTCCTGCTTCTCCCGGCGACAAGGGTTCAGGCACCATGACTTTTACAACCACGCTCAGGATGACGATCATGACGATGGCCCAGACGGAGACCACCGCGATGGCAATGGCAACGTGATCCTTGTGGGCTTTGACAGCTCCACCTACGGCAATGGAAGCGGAGACACCGCAGACCGCGCCGCCGGCGCCCAAAACGGCACCGAACTGGGGCTCTAGCTTGAAGAGCCGAGTCGCCGCAAAGTAAATCGTGAGCCAGGTACCCACCGATACGATGGTGGCTTGCATGAATGCAAATGGACCCGCACTGAAGATAAGGGTCAGAGGAAGGGTCGCCCCGAGAAGGACGATACCCGTCTTGATGTAGTACTCCGTGCGCAGGGAAGTGTTGAACCAGGCCGGTAGCTTCACCAAGTTGCCTACCACCAATCCAACGAGCAACGCGAGCAGCGGTGCTCCCAAGTGGGCCTTTTTAACGACACTCCACCCCGAAATGTAGAAAATTAAGAGAGCGCAAAGGAAAAGGAGGATGTACCCAGGGACATACCGCTTCACGTCATGGCCCATAATGGGCATGGAAACGGTGAAAACCACTCCAAACAACAGGAAAATAGCGACGTAGCCCCCCCCATGCTTCGCGAGATCGGCTCCGAATCCCGCGATGTCGTCCCAACTCCCCGGAGTTACGGCCCATCCGGCTATCGTGCTACCGCCCCAGAAAGCGAAGAGGGCAAGGGCGACGATGCCCAGGCCGAGCCAGACCGCCCAGTAATCTTCGGTCTTCCAAAGCTTTCTGAGCTCTTCACCCACGAATCCATTCCCCTTTCACACTCATCCTTCGTGGGCTGTGCAACCCCTGTGCCAGCCATCTACCACAAGCACTCTCAGGTAAAGGTTGTAAGTCATTATGTAAGAACTACTTGTAGGTCAAAACCACGGCGAATCTAGGTCATTTGGGTTACACGTATCTAGGCTGCGCCAGTTCGCGCAACTCACGAGAGCCATTTGACCCCGCCCGTCGACCGGCCCTGATGGGTATATCGCCCGCCTACGCTTTTCCAGTTCCCTGGGCAGCTTCGGCGGGTCCGCCGACCCTGTCCGCCGTCTTGTCCGCTAGTCGCTGGACTGAATGTACCTTCGTAAAAATGTCTTCCCATGACGAACGACGACAATGGCACCCTCGGCGAGGTCAGCGTCGAAAAGGGTGAGAAGATTCACAAGGACATGGCC
>JAUVQL010000165.1 GCA_030598165.1 Acidobacteriota bacterium
CGAGGATTCTAGCTAACCAAATGGGGTAAGTCAAGGCAACGAGGGAAGTTGGGAAGTTGGGCGACCGGAAGATCTAACCAAAATCGGCCACGTTAAGTGGCCGATTAGGGGGGAGCGAGGGATAAATGAGGAGGGAATTCATGGTGAGTTTTCGATGATTTTTTGTGCCGCCCCTAAGGGCGACGCGTGGTCCCAGTCTCCATAAATTTAGGTGTGGCCCCCGCCCACCCAGATCCATTTTAGACATGAGCGATTCGATCCTGCAAAGAAAAATGAATTCGTCGCTCAATGGTTCGAAAAGTCGCTATTATCTGTAAGCCATGCTGTTATAATCTCTTACGGCTGGAAGTGACTGGGGTCTGGTGGCCTCCACGGACTTCAAATCCGATGGTCCTAGGTTAACCCCTGGGACGGTGGGTTCGATTCCCACGCACTTCCGCCAAAACGTCTGATTGCTGCCAGATGGACGATGTCCCAGCCAGAGGATCCATTCCAAGAGCCCGTTGAGCTTCCCGTCGAGGACGCCTTGGACCTTCACGCCTTCTCACCCAAGGATATCCCTTCGGTCGTGGAATCTTACCTGGAGGCTGCCGTTGAAGCGGGATACCGGGAAGTCCGGGTGATCCATGGCCGTGGGATAGGTGTCCAGAAGAAACGCGTCCAAAGTGTCTTGTCCCGAAGTCCCCTTGTGGATGGATACCGAGATGCTCCTCCGGAACGTGGCGGCTGGGGCGCTACACTGGTATGGCTGAAGAACGCGAAATGACGCCTTTGACTATCCGGCCGGTTTCGTGAGTCCCTAATATGAAGAATTGAGAAGCCGCAAATGAACGCGCATAAACGCGAATAAGACTTTATATGCGTTAATTTGCGTTTATTCGCGGCTACTTTCTCCATGGATTCGGGTGCATCCCTGATTCACCGTAGACTGTTCCTATATTTGAAAGGGCCTCTCCCAACGTGTGAAAATGCACACTATGTCTGAACTGGTCCGCGATCTCGCCCGCACCATCGAAGGAGAAGTCCGCTTCGATCGCTACAGCCGGCTCCTTTATTCGACCGACGCCAGCATCTATCAGATTGATCCGATAGGAGTGGTCATACCGAAACATCGGGATGACGTGGAACAGGTGATAAAGATCGCTGCCCGCGAAGGCGTCCCTGTTCTTCCCCGTGGTGGCGGAACATCGCTTGCCGGGCAGGCCGTGGGTGAGGCCCTTGTCATCGACCTTTCCAAGTACATGAATCAAGTTCTCGAGTTTTGTCCCGAAGAGAATTGGATTCGAGTGCAGCCGGGGATGATTCAAGACGTGCTTGGAGCTTACCTTCGGCCTCACGGCTTGCGGTTCGGGCCGGAAACGGCGACGAGCAGCCGAGCCAATATGGGCGGTATGGTGGGCAACAATTCCGCGGGAGCACGATCGTTGCTCTACGGCAAAACCGTGGATAACATCTTGGAGGTCAAAGCCATTTTGGCGGATGGGAGCGAAGCGGTCTTTGGGTCGGTGCGTCGGGAAGACCTTTCCACAAAGACAGCCGGCAACGGTCTAGAGTCGGAGATTTATCGAACAGCGCTCGCCCTTGCCGAGAAACATCGGAACGAGATCGACCGACGGTACCCGCGCATCCCTCGCCGGGTTAGTGGATACAACCTGGACGAGCTTCTGGATCCGGATGAAATCAATCTGGCGAAGCTCATTGTAGGTTCGGAAGGCACCTTCGCCACGGTGGTGGAAGCCAAGCTAAAACTGGTGCCTCTTCCCGGAGCTACCGGTCTTGCTGTTTTACACGTCGGAAGCCTCATGGATGGCCTCGAGACCGCCGCCGAGGTGCTCGACGTCGGTCCTTCGGCGGTGGAGCTCGTTGACAACATGGTGCTCAATATGGCGCGGGAGTCGGTCGGTTACTCCCGACAGCTCCATTTCATTCAAGGCAACCCCCACGACCTCATCGTCGTCGAGTTCTATGGTGAGTCCGAATCCGAGGTCCGCTCCAAGCTCGAGAAACTCGAGTCGAGTGTGGGCCGTCAGGTTCAGGCGGTCGTACGTATGACGGACCCGGCGGAGCAGGCCAACGTATGGAAGGTTCGGAAGGCGTCATTGGGACTCCTGTTGAGTATGCCGGGAGATCACAAGCCCATCGCCTTCGTTGAAGACACCGCGGTGCTGCCCAAGCGGCTTCCGGAGTACATTCGTGATTTCACTGAAATCTTGGACCAGCATCAGACGGTGGGCGCTTTTTATGCCCATGCCGGGGCGGGCTGTCTCCACATTCGTCCGCTCATCAACCTGAAGGACGGTGCTGAGGTCGAAAAGATGGCGGCCCTTGCGGAGGAAGTCTCCGAGTTGGTGCTTCGGCACGGCGGGGCGATGAGTGGGGAGCATGGCGACGGTTTGGCGCGCAGTCATTTCAACAGGAAGGTCTTTGGGGACGAGATTTACGATGCCTTCAAGAGATTAAAGGCAGCCTTTGATCCTAAAGGCATCATGAATCCCGGCAAGATCGTCGACGCGCCACCGATGACGGAGAATCTGCGCTATGGAGCTTCGTACAAAGTACGCGAGTTTCCTACCGTCTTTCCCTACAAGAAGGAAGGCGGATTCGATCGAGCCATCGAGTTCTGTAACGGTAACGGCGCGTGCCGGAAGGTGACAGAGGGCACCATGTGCCCGTCATACATGGTGACTCTCGAGGAAGAACACTCGACACGCGGCCGGGCCAACATGCTCCGCGCCGTACTGGACGGAAGACTGCCACCGGAGGAGCTCAAAGGTGAGCGTCTCTACAAGGTCATGGAGCTCTGCATCTCCTGCAAAGGCTGCAAAGCGGAGTGTCCTTCCAACGTCGACATGGCTCGCCTCAAGGCCGAGTACCTCCACCTCTATCATCAAGACGTTCCTTATACGCTTCGCGAGCGAATGGTGACGAGCTTTGATACGGCGGGACGTTGGGGAGTGGCTATGGCGCCTCTTTCCAACTGGGTGATCCGGCAAGGATGGTTCAGGTGGGTCTTGGAACGTGCCGTTGGTGTCGACCGGCGCCGGAGTCTCCCACCATTTGCACGCCAGACCGTCGCCGATTGGTTCGAAAAACGAAACCGCACCTCGTCTTCGGTATCAAGGAAGAAAGTGGTGCTCTTCGACGACACCTTCATGAATTTCAACGAGCCGGGAATCGGTGTGGCGGCAACGCGGTTGCTGGAAGCTGCCGGCTATGAGGTGATCCTCGGCAAGAAGAATTGTTGCGGCCGGCCGGCTATCTCCAAGGGCATGCTGAATAAAGCCCGCGATTTGGCGCAGTCAAATATTCAGCACCTCCTTCCTTATGCCGCCGAAGGTATCGACATCGTCGGTTGCGAGCCCTCTTGTCTCTTGAGCTTACGTGACGAGTACCCTGATCTCGTTCCCGGCGCCGAGGCGGAAATGGTCGCTCAGCATGCTTTTCTCTTCGAGGAGTTTTTCCAGCAGAATGACTTCGATATCGAGTTCCCGGCTCCGCCCAAGGAGATCCTGGTGCATGGCCACTGCCATCAAAAAGCTCTCGTGGGCCCTCAACCCATGGTCTCCATGCTCGAGAAGACGGGTGCCTCGGTCAAATTAGTCGACTCTGGATGCTGTGGCATGGCGGGGGCGTTCGGGTACGAGTCGGAGCACTATGACGTGTCGCTTCAAATGGCGGAACGTAGACTGCTGCCCGCGGTTCGAGATGCGTCGCCTGACACTGTGATCGTGGCTCCGGGAACTTCGTGCCGCCATCAAATCAGCGATGGTACCAATCGACAAGCTCAACACCCAGTGGAAGTGATGGCGCGGGCTGGGGGACTCATCTGATGGCACTCGTAATCGACATAGAGACCGTAGGTCAAAATCCGAAGAGTATCCCTTCTCGAGCGTTGGACTACCTCTTCCGTCACGTGGAGCGCGATGCCTCCAGTGAGAAAGAGCTCGAGTTGCGTCAAAAGGAGATCGTCGAAAGATTCAGCCTCGATCCGACGACGGGGACCATTATCTGTATCGGTCTTGTGGATACAGACCGCCAAACCGAGAAGGTACTGACCCATAAAGATGAAAAATCGTTGCTTTCTTCTTTCTGGAAATTGCTCGATGAAAACCCACCCAAGCTTTTTGTAACCTTCAACGGCAAGAGCTTTGACTTTCCCTATATCAACATCCGTAGCGCCATCC
>JAUVQL010000088.1 GCA_030598165.1 Acidobacteriota bacterium
AGCGAGGATCTCATAGGAACTGAGTCGAGCACCCGGAGTGAGTCTCATTTCAGTTTTCCCTGGGGACTACACCTCGTCCACTAATTGCGGGACGTCGCTTCGGGCGTGGCAATAAATTCCGCATCTCCCTCTCTGCCGTGTAAGCAATCTTCGTCTGCCCAAAGTGCTGCGGGAACTCTAACATAGTTCAGGGAAGCTACGATAGATGGGAAAAATCCGGTCGCCCCAGCTTGTCTGCTAGAACCGGCCTTCAGGTGACCCATTCGGATAAATGCCCAGATGGATGTACACTGGAGTGTACGGGAGGTCGTATGGAGAGGATGACGCTGACTCAAGCTCGGAATGAGCTCCTGAAGGTGGCGGAGGAAATGGAGCGGCGGCCCGACAAGGTCGTGGAGGTCGTCAAAAGGGGCAAGAAGGTCATGACGTTATTGTCCGCTGAAGTCTACGAGTCTATCGTCGAGACGCTGGAGCTTATAGCGGACGAGAAGACTTTCGCCAAACTTCGTCGCGCGGTAAGAGAAATCGAGGCGGGGAAGGGCGTTTCTTGGAACGATGCTCGGGAGGAACTGGGATTGTCGGAGTAGGACGTGCCTCGCCGCTACGAGATAGAGATCGCTCCCACCGGTTATCGGTCACTCAAGACCGTAAAAGACAAGAAACTGCGTCGCGAAATCGCCAAAACTATCGATGGCCTTGCCCGTGCGCCCGAAGAACAGGGAAAGGCGCTCCTCGGGCCGCTCGAGGGAGTGAGGAGTGTGCACGCGGCGCGCGATCGTTTCCGTGTCCTCTACCAGGTCGATACAAGTGCGAAGCTCGTATCCGTTTTGCTGATCGGTGAGCGAGCCCCAGGCCGGGACGCGGACATTTACGCTCTTGCGCAGAAACTTCTCGCGACGTTTACGAGGTCGGAGGAGGATTAACGAAAAGTACTAGTGCTATTCATTGAGGACCTCCGGCACAATGCTGGAAGACGACATTTTGTCGGGAAGCCCGCCTATGTTCAGTGCGACAAAAAAAAGTTTAGTCTTGCTAGCAGAGAACTTGGGAAACCGAGATTGGCCCGCCTCCGCCCTTTATCCGCTAAAGGCTTCGGCGGGCACATTTTCGCCTTCGGCGAAAAAGTGGTGGACCCGGTCGCAAAGAATTCGAACCGCTGGGGAGATTCGGTATGAGGTCCTTTTGGCTCCGGTGAGTCATACCATCTATCAGAAAATCGCTTCAGAAGTCGAACGGCTCCAACGACTCGGTCTCAGCTGCCCCCAAATTGCCAGAAACTTGTGCGTTGACGATAAGACTATCGCTAAGGCTCTCTGATGGCGAAAGCAGCTCAGGCGGCGATGCTGTTATCGAGGTAGCGAAACGTGTCTTCGTCATTGAGTGGAAAAGTCTGGCGAGGTGTATTTTGGTGCAAAATGGTGTAAAATAATGGTATGTCGAATGTCGAAAAGCCTACCCGGCAAAGCATAAGCCTACCTCCCCGCGTGGCTCGTCGAGTAAAGTCCCTGGCCAAGACGAGCCGCACTAGCGCCAATAAGATCATCGTCGATCTCATCGAGTCTGGGCTTGAAGCCAAGGTGCAAGAAAGGAAACGATTCTTCGAGCTGGCCGACGGCCTAGTGCGTTCGCGCGACCCGGAGGAGCAGGATCGTATAAAGGAGGAGCTAGCGCGCCTCACCTTCGGTGAGTGATGCCCAAGATCCAATGGACCGGCCTCCCGCTCGCGCTTCGTGACCACCTGTTCGACCGACTTCGCGAGCGTGAGATCACCGCGGAAGACCTTTACAAGCTGAAGATTTGGAGAGAGTCAGAGCCCGACGCTCCGGACGGGCTCTGGTACAAGGACTTCGTCTCCTTCAAGATCTGCGGTGAAGGGAAGTTTCCGAAAACGTTTTTGCTACGCGGCCAATCCGCTAAAGGGCGGAAACTCTAAGCGGCCGCTGCGGTTCACTCTGCGTCGCTTTCCTCGGGATCGGCTTCTAGACATCCATGGTGGAAGATCGAGAACCTCTCGAAGATACAGGCCCGGGACGAAAACCAAGTGGGAAACCAGCCGTTGCCAAGACCTCGACCGTGTCCGCATCAAGAGTCGTGGCCTCAATTGCGCTCCGGTGGATCCGCTTCTGATCGCCACCGAAATGCTTTTTTGCAAACGCGCGTCCCGACGGCGACTTCAAATAACGTTCGAACCTAGTGGCCGTACTTTGGTCTTCGAATTCCATGCAGACCAGTAATTTCCATGGTCGATACTCCGTAGTGTGGGTAGATTGCCCCATGTTGTGCGCCTTCAACCTGCTCTCGATATTTGATGTGAGTCCAACATAGTGTTTACGGGGATATCTTGAGCTCCGAATGATGTAGACATAGCGTCTTTCTTTCATATAGCGGTATGACGAGAAAAAGGAGGTAGGTCCGCCTTCGCTGGCTGAACCGAATTCGAATAAGCGAGCTTCGGCGAGACAAATTTTAGAGAGGTCGACACAGAGGACCAAAGAGCCCGCCTTCGTTCGCTGGAGTTGAATCCACTGAGCGAACTACGGCGAGGCAATTTTCCGACCGAAGGTCGGAAAATTGGTGGAGGCGGCGGGAATCGAACCCGCGTCCGAAGATCTTCGCTCGGAGCGTCTACATGCTTGTCCGGCTCCAAAAGTTTTCGTTCCCGTCAGTCAGGAGCCGGCAGGAGCCGACAGAAACTATCCCCTAGTTCTCACTCGGCCATCCGGGGAACGACGGCCGAGCCAGCCTACATTTGCGGCGCCCTGTACCGGCCCAGTAGGCATGGTCCGGAGAGGACGTGGCCGTCTTATGCGGCCATTGCTAACGTATTGTCAGCAGTTGTTGGTTTCCACCTGTTTTACGAGAAGTGGGTTCTCGGCATGCAACTCCGGGCTCAATTACCCCCGTCGAGCCCTGTTCGCCCCCGTGAAGAAAGGCTTACCTGTAAACTATAGACTTCTTGAGAGATGCATGCAAGCGATCTGTCGGGAACTGCCTTGGAGGGCCAGATGGCGAAATGCCTTTGCACATGTTGACTTACCACCCAACCTGTCAGATAATAATTTAGCTGTTTTTTCGTAAGTGTAAGATTGAAGGGGCTTTTTGCGACTCCTGGACCGGGTCCCGGTCTTTCTGACGGACAAAAAAGAGGACGGCGCATGAACCAGGACCAGCTTCGTGCCAAAGCTTTGGCACTCTTCCATTCTTTGACCTCGACGTGGGCGAACGATCTGCGCGGCAACGTTGTCAGCGTACAGGATCAACTCAACCGCAAGCTCGACGAGCTCCAGGAAATGATGGCCAAGTATGAGGAGAGTATCGACGAGCAGAAGATCGTTGCCTTCACCGAAGAAGTTGGGGGGGGTGGAGGCGGTGCAGGCGACGGAGGTAGTCTCGCACGCGTTCGAAGTTCGATGGCTCAACTTGAAGTGGGTGGCTCCCTCACTGAGATTCTCGGCCGCCTCATCCAAGAGCTAGGTCAATTCGCACCTCGAGTGGCTCTATTCGTTTTGAAGGGGGGCGCTTGTATCGGCTGGCATGGACAAGGATTCGATCAAACTCCGGGCTTCAGCAACGACCAACTCAAACGCATTTCAGTTCCTTCCAATGCAGATACAGTTTTTCGTGCCGTCATGACATCTCGGCAAAGTTTCTTGGGCGAGAGTACCGTCCACCGTGACAACGCCCATCTTCTTACAAAAATTGGAAACGTCCTGCCATCGAACATCTTTGCTATGCCTCTCGTCCTCAGGGAGCGGGTGGCAGCAGTGGTTTATGCGGATAGCGGTGACTCCCGTGAGGTATTGAGTCAAACCGAGGCGATCGAAATACTCTCGCTCTATGCTTGTAAGCTGCTCGATTTGTCGAGTACGGCAAAACCGGGTCGGACCACGGCAGAAATCCAGCCGGAACAAAGAGCGCGAATTAGCGAGCCGCCGCCATCACAGCCGATAGTGCAACCGCCGGTGACACCGGCTCCTGCACCCGCGCCGGTGGCGATGGATGATGAAGGTGATTCTGGCACCGTCATGCTCGATGCGAGCAGTCTTCCTCCAATGAGCTCTCCTGCAGTTGAGGCACCACCAGCGGTCGCGCCTCCGCCCGCTGTGGAACCTCCGGCCGACGACAAGCAGCACGAGGACGCAAAGAGATTCGCTCGTTTGTTGGTATCCGAGATCAAGCTTTACAACGAGGCCAAAGTTCAAGACGGCCGGAAGAACAAGGATTTGTATCAACAGCTAAGGGACGATATCGAGAGAAGCCGCAAGCTGTATACCGAACGCCATCCAGGCGCTCCAATGGGGTATTTCGACAACGAGTTGGTGCGCGTACTTGCGGATGGTGATGCGGGTGCCTTGGGGCAATAGATGTAGCGGCGACTGCACGGCTCAAACTCACCTTTTTAACTTCGGATTAAGTGTTCCAGGTGACGTAACTGGTTATACTCGAGATATGAGGCTTTTCTAGGCTTCAACTAAGACAGTTATCCACGCTCGAGAGAGCAAAAAATATAGCGCTCGCCGAAGCATCTTAGGCGACGAAAGTGGGATGTTTCTGAGCGGAGAACCAACTTCGTTAAAGACCGCCGAGGGACATGAGAGTCACAAGGAGACGTCAGGCTCAACCTGAAGCGAGTTTTCGTGCTTCACGTCTGATCATCATCAGTTTGGCATGTCTCTTTGTGATGGGACTCGTGTTGGGTTTGTTCGCAGCCTCCCTTTCTTCCCCACCCGTCGAATCGTCTCCGAGCATATCGGAAGAGGCGAAGCTCCCGTGGCTCGTGTTGGATCATAGTCCGGATGGCGCCCTCGAGCGGGTTTCGAGAGTGATACGCGACGGAGAGTCATCAAACGAAGACAAGCTCGCTCAACTGGGCAAGATGGTCGATAGCGAGGAAGCTGCTCCACGAGTCCGTGGATTGGCGGCCTTTGCATTGGGCCACCGTCTTCTCGAGAAGGGACGCGTTGACGAAGCGGTTCGACGGCTATCGATGCCAGGAATCGCTGCGACCGAGCTTTCTTCCTACGCTCTATATTTCGTTGCGCGTAAGCTCGTAGATACCGAACCAAAGCGCGCTCGTGACGCCTTCAAGCGATTGACCGAGGACTATCCTGAGTTTGTTCTCATCGACGAAGCTCGGCTGCAACTAGGGCGGATGTTAGAAGGCGAAGGAAACTATGAAGAAGCAGCTCAGCAATACTGGGCCGTTTTGGAACATGGCCGCAAAGCCACACGAGGCAAGGCGCTCACCGAGCTTGGGGAAGCACTCATAGCACTCGAGCGGAAAGAAGAAGCGCTTAGATGGCTCGAGGAGCTCTACTACGAGATGCCAACCGACCGGCTCTCCGCCGATGCGGGAC
>JAUVQL010000221.1 GCA_030598165.1 Acidobacteriota bacterium
CACCAGCGGGGGGCGCTTGAGACCCATTGCATGCCCCGCCTACTGGACTGCTCGACTGCTCGACTGTAGACCTGGTCGGACCTCCGGAGGACACTAATCGGCATGATTTCTTTGTTCAAGGGCTCGGCTCGGGAGTGGCTTCGGCAAAGCTTGCCGCGTGTCCCGCGACTCGTCAATCTCGCCTGGGGCCTTTTCCGTGATCCACGGGTCCCCGCCTCTCTCAAAGCCGGCCTTCTCGGTGTTTTGGTCTACGTGGCAAGCCCCATCGACTTGATACCCGATTTCATTCCAGTCATCGGTCTTGCAGACGACCTTTTCCTACTGCTCGCAGCCCTCGATATGTTTGTTCGCCTGGCTCCACCAGAAGTAGTCGAAGACCTAGAGAAAAGCTATCGGGAAGGACATGGTCTCCTCCGGGACGATCTGGCACAGGCCGAGCGTCACTTTGGTCGCCTCTGGTCCTGGGCGGTAAATAAAATGGAAACAAAAGCACGGGAGTATGGAGACCGGGTCAAAGATCAAGCCTTCGTTCGGAAAGTAGAGCGCAGAAGCCAGAATAGGCCATAGAGTTACCTGGAAGCTATGCTAGGATCTCTCACCTGCCCCCAACAAGGGGGCTACAAAAACATCAAAACAGTAATTTTCGCCCAACTATCGAGCGCGGGTAAACGGTAGAAGATATGGTTGACAAATTGTCACTTCCTCACCATAAAGAACAAAGGTTTACATCAGAAGCCGTCACCAAAGGTGTGCGGATTCAAGTGGAATCTCGATATTCGGCCTCCCATTCCCAGCCACAGTTCAAGAAATGGTTCTTTCTCTACAACGTCAAAATCACCAACGAAAGCAAAACAACGGTCCGCCTCATCAGCCGTCACTGGATCATCGAAGATGCTGATGGACGTCGTGAAGAGGTACGCGGGCCTGGAGTCGTAGGAGAACAACCCGTGCTATCCCCCGGTGAGTCATTTGAATACACGTCCGGCTGTCCTCTCACGACACCGTTCGGCTCCATGCGTGGCACATACCAAATGGCAACCGAAGGGGGTGAGGTGTTCGATGCCGACGTCGCCGCCTTCACGCTCAGCGAACCAACCAACGTTCATTGACGGTTGGAGCCCGTTCATTCAGCAAAGAGAAACATGGCGAAAAAGAAAAAACGCAAACTAACCCATCGAAATGCCGACAAGCACGATCTGTATCAGAAGAGTGTTCAAGCCCCCGACGTGGACGCTCAATTTCTGGCCCGCCTCTATAAGAAGGCCAATGACAATCCAGCGCGCCTCTTTAGAGAGGATTTTTGCGGAACGGCGATCCTCTCCTGTGAGTTCGTCAAGCGTCATAGCAAAAACCATGCGATTGGAGTCGATCTCGACAGGCCAACCCTGGATTGGGGTCGTAAACACAACCTCAGCGACCTTTCCAAAGATCAACACAAACGCATCCGGCTGATCCAAGACAACGTCCTCAAAGTGCACTCACCCAAGGCCGACATCATCGCTGCCATGAACTTCAGCTACTCAGTCTTCAAGACCAGAGAGGCTTTCGGCGCCTACATCTCGAACGCCCATCGTTCTCTCAACGAAAATGGTCTTTTCGTCATGGATGCATGGGGCGGCGCCCAATCCCAAGAGTTGATGGAGGAGAGGAAGCGCATGTCCGGCTTCACCTACGTCTGGGATCAATTCGATTTCGATCCGGTCTCCCATCACATCCTTTGCAAGATCCATTTCGAGTTTCGAGATGGAAGTCGAATTAAGAACGCTTTTATATATGACTGGCGCCTATGGACGCTTCCCGAGATGCAGGAGCTAATGACCGACGCCGGTTTCCAGGATGTTCATATTCTATGGGAAGGAACCGAAAAAAAGACCGGAGGCGGCAACGGGGTTTTTCGTCCCGTCACTCGAGGCGGCGATGAGCTTGCCTGGATAGCTTACGTGGTAGGGAAAAAATAAGAATCAAACACATCCAATGACTCTAAACAAAGGCTTTACATACAGTGCAAAGCTGGGGCCGGATGTAAAAGGAACCACCCTTCTCGATTACCTCATCTCTCACTATCAACACTCCTCGGACGAAGATTGGCGGGCCCGGATCGATTCTGGAAGGGTTCGCTTAAACGGCACGCCTGCGAACCAAATGACGATTCTCCAGTCCGGCCAAACCCTCACCTGGCACCGCCCGCCCTGGCTCGAACCGGAAGCTCCTACCGGTTTCGCCGTTCTTTTTGTCGACACCCATCTTCTGGCGGTCGCCAAACCACGCGGACTTCCAATGATGCCAGGCGGCGGCTACTTGACTCGAACATTACTCCATTTGGTCCGGCAACGGTTTCCAGAAGCCACTCCCCTTCACCGACTGGGAAGAGGCACCTCCGGACTTGCCATTTTTGCGCGATCGGATTTGGCTCGATCGTCAATGACCTCCGCCTGGCAGGAAGGCAAGATACACCGCATTTACAGAGCCCTGGTCCAAGGACAGCTCGGGACGGGTGACCTCGACATCCAAATCCCCATTGGACCGGTATTCCATCCTTTATTGGGTGAAGTGCATGCCGTAAATGAGAACGGCAAGCCCTCTAGGAGCCGGGCTCGTCTTCTCGAGTCCCGCGAAACAACTTCTCTTGTCGAAGTAGAGATTTTCACGGGAAGACCACATCAAATCCGCATTCACCTTGCGGCTGCCGGCTACCCTTTGGACGGGGATCCTCTGTACCCTGCAGGTGGGGTGCCGGCCCCGGCGACGAAGGCCTTGCCTGGTGATCCTGGCTATTTCCTTCACGCGGAGCGATTGTCGTTCCGCCACCCGGAAACCAAGAGGCGGGTAGACATCGAATGCGTACCTCCACCGATCCTCACTGTCGGTGACCGGTAACCGTTACGGAAGAAGATGTAGGCCCGGCTGTCCGCCTTCGCTTCGGCTCAACCATAAAAGGCGAAGGTACGGCGAGACCTCGACGAAGCCGTTGGCGTTGTTACTATTATCAACGGCGTAGGCGGGTGCCGGGCGAGCTAGAGCTGACTGGAGACTGCTTGACTGCTTGACTGCTCGGTGAAAACATACGGACACAAGGAGTTAGTGTGAAAAAAAGACTATGAGTCGAACCGCTGCCGTCCTCATCATCGGAAACGAGCTTCTCAGCGGAAAGATCCAAGAGGCCAACCTCGTCGAGTTAGCCCAGCTTCTTCGCTCTCTGGGAATCGAGCTCCGACGTGTCGTTTTCATACCCGACGAACGCGATCAAATTGCTCGAGAAGTCTCCGCCTTGGCCTCGAGCCACGACTACCTATTCACAAGTGGCGGCGTAGGCCCCACTCATGACGACGTCACGCTGGATAGCGTTGCTGCCGCC
>JAUVQL010000053.1 GCA_030598165.1 Acidobacteriota bacterium
CAGCGAGTGGAGGATTTCGGAGATCAAAGCTTCGTCCCGATAGTCGAGAGAGGCGACTCCGGCCAGCGGACGGCCTCATGAAAAAATTCCTACTCCGAGTTTCCCTACCTCTGGCAATAGTTCTCTATGCAGCCACTCTTGCCGATGTATCTTCCGGTTTCACTTCTCTGTCACTAATCGCTTCGATTGTTATCAGCCTCGTGAGTGTCATAGCGGCAGCCGGCCTTTCTCGACTATCCACAATGACCCAATCGGCGATTCCCTTCGCCCTTTTAACGGCTAGCTTTTTTGCCAATGCGAGCCGAATCGGTGGATACGAGACCGTCGTCCATAGAACAGCTGAGGAATGGAAAACCTATCAACGCCAGCTTGGACTGAGTATTGCCGAAGAGATCTCCAACCGATTTACCGACTTGTGCCGTCGTTCCCGCATCGCGGCTCAAACACTCAGCCGAGAAAGCTCCCTTTCTGTAGCCGCCGAAAGGCCCGAGTCTCAATTGAACCTTAGTGAGGCCTTTAGAACTCTTCAATCTTACCCTCTCCCCCAGCCGTTGCCGGAAGCAGTCTCCGGGGCAACGCTTTATGACCAGTGGCTTTTTCCTGTGGCATGGGTCGGTAAGAACGTCGACCTTGCGCCATATTTCGACACAAAGGCCGGCAGCCTGGACCACCGTATCTTTGTACTCGAGAAAGGTGTCTTTACCTACCTCGTCGTAATCGAACCTCTCGTCAACGAATTAGGCATCGTTTCAATCGAGATCCCTCTCGCGGCTCAACGCAGTCTCAACAATCGATACTTGACAGACTTCGAGGTCCTAACTGCTTGGGCCGGCAAGGGCATTTTTACAGACTACGTCGATTTTCGAGAAGACGCACCGGAGCTGCCGCATTTATTCGATCAGAACGAGGATCGCTATTGGGGGGGAACGGACGACGCCCCAATGCTTTATTTCCCGCTCCGGTCTCCGTCTGGTGAGGTGCTGGGGGTATCGTCACTTGCCGCAGAGGACCCATCGACCGCACTCCTCGAGCACCGGCGCTCCACGGAGCTCCTCGCCGGCGCCATCCTCGCAGTAGCGGCACTCACGATTGTGGTTCTGTTGGGTTTGAGCTTCAGAAGCGCCTACGACTCCTCTAAGGAGATCACCGGCCGAATCTTCTCACGAGCGATGCTATTTGGCGGCTCGATTTGGTTTTTTCGCTATGTTCTCCTCGTCTCCAACGTCCCTCTTGGATTGGGAAGCGATGCTGATAATCCGGCACACTACGCGTCAAACCTGTTCTTTGATTTCCTTCGTTCACCTGTTGATTTCCTCATAACGGCCTTGACCACCTTGGTTTTTATCTCCGCCCTCACGTTGCCGTGGGTGTCAAAAACAGCTTTGTTGCGGGACAAAGTCCACAGTTCACTTCGAATCCTACTAGTCCGTTTCCTAGCAGGCACATCCGTCCTGCTACTCCTCATCTTCACCAATCACATCATCCATGACACTTGGGTGAACTCCACTCTGCCTCTTTCTTTGCCGGGACTCGTACCTCCCAATGCCCCCCTTCTCATCGTCCAGGTGGGGCTCATTCTTCTGTTCTTGTCCGCAGCCATCGCCAGCTTTTTTATTTTTAGATTGGCGGAACACTTCCTGGGAACCGCTAAACCCGTGTCCCTGCAAGAAATCATACAGATATGGTTATTGGATTTGGCGATCATTGGCGCTGGTTATCTGGTCCTTGTCTTCAGTCCGTTCGTCAATGCATTATTTCCCTCTCTCGTTCCAATGTTGGCTTTCCATTGGATCGCAGTAAAAGGCAACGATCTTTTTTCGAGGCAGACCGTTGGTCAGAGCCTACAGCTTCGACTGTTAGCTTACCTGCTGTTGTTCCTCCTGCCCGTACTTGCTTTCTACCCTGCTTTGCCCTACTACGAAGATCAGACCGCGCATCAATTCATGGAGTCGACGGTCGCCCCAACCGTGCTTCACCACGGTAGTTCCCAAATCTATGTGCTCCAGCAAACGCTCGAGGCCATCGATCGTATGGAGATCGACGGACGGCTCAGCGTGCCCGAGCAAGCTGACTTGGCCTACCGCATCTGGTCCGGGTCTGATCTTTCGGTAACCGCACTCAGTTCGTCGGTAGAAGTGTTCAATGACCAGAGTCAACTCATCTCTAGGTTTGCCTTGAACTTCCCGGCTATCGAATGGAATCCGCAAGAGCCCAGCGACCCGGAGTTGGCGGAATCGATGGCCCGGGGCGACTGGGTCATCTGGCAAGATCCCTACCCGGGAGAGCCCAATCGCCCGCATGTTTTGAATGCCCGTCGCATCCTCGAGAGTGAAGATAGAAGTCCATGGGATATCCGTGTCCGTCTCGTGGCCGACTGGAGCAACCTGCCGTTCATCTTAGCTCGCAATCCCTATATTGTTTTGTTCAGAGCGGCCGGCACCGAAACACCACTACCTTCAGCCCATGCTGAACTGTCATTGTTTGTTTTCGACTATGACGGAAGTCCGATATTCCGCTCTTCTGAGATCGTTTTGTCGGCGGACCCGCAGACGATACAGGTGGCACAAGAAAAGCCCGTCTGGGTCGAACGTTCGTTAGACGGCCAACGACACCAAATTCTGTTCTTCTCCGATCCCGATTACATCTTTGCCATGGCCTATCCCAGTAAGAGTGCTCTCGGTTTCGCCGCCGAAGTCATTGGTTGGGCCATCCTCTCCTCATTGACGGCCGGGGCGTTGTTGTTACTCATTTGGCTGCTGGACTTCTTGTCGGGTTCCATTCTTTTTCCCCCACGCGAACTGTGGGTGGGAGTAGGCACGAGCTTTTACGGAAAACTTTTCGCCGCCTTCATCCTGCTGGCTCTTATTCCAACGGCACTTTTGGCGGTTTTAGCCCGAGGGATCGTAGTCCAACAACTCGACAGTGACGTCGAGCAGGAAGGTCTATCTCGAGCTCGCGTTGTTGAGAGATTTCTTCGCGACTACGTGCTCTACCAGACAATAGATGCTAGGGAAAGAGGTGTAGCTGTCGTTGATGACGGCGTCTTGGAGTATGTAGGCAAGCTCGTTGGGTCCGACGTCCATCTTTACAGTCGAGGGGAATTAGTCGCCACCAGCAAACGAGAGCTTTTTGCCAGTGGACTCCTGCTCACACGCGCGGTTCCGGAGGTCTTTCAAGGTATCGTACTGGACCGAGCGGACCGCTTCGTCCACACCGAATCGGTGGGCTGGTTTCGATATCTAGTTGTCTCCGTTCCCATTTCCCTCGAGCGTTGGGGAGAGCCCGGCATTCTTTCGATTCCACTGGCCAGTCGTCAGCGGGAAATCGAGCGCCAAGTCACGGCTTTGAATCAAAGGGTTCTGCTCGCTGCCATTAGCTTCTCTCTGATTGCAGCAGCTTTGGCCTATTCTCTGGCCCGTCGGATCGCTGATCCCATCAACAAGCTGACGGAGGCCACACGCCGGGTCGCTCAAGGAGACTTCGAAATCTCGGTGCAGGCTTCTTCAGAAGATGAGATTGGCGTGTTGTCAAAGAGCTTCAATCAGATGACCTCGGATTTGAAGCGTCAAAGAGAACACCTAGAAAGAACGAAAAAGCTGGAAGCATGGGCGGAAATGGCTCGGCAAGTTGCCCACGAGGTGAAAAATCCTCTCACGCCTATCCAGCTTTCAACCGAATATTTGCTTCGCGTCTTTGACGACAAGCGCGTTGATTTCAAAAAAGTCCTGAAGGATTGTACGGAAACCATCCTTCAACAGGTCCGGAGTCTCCGCCAGATATCGATGGAGTTCTCCACTTTTGCAAATCCCACGAATGTCGAGCCCGAACCTACCGATCTTGCGAGTCTAGTCTCGGAGACCGCCGCACCTTATCTCCAAGCCCCACCAAAGGGAGTGACGGTCGACGTTCAGATTACCCCCGAGATCCCTTCCGTTTCCGTCGACAAGCGTCTCATGAAACGAACTCTCGTCAATCTGCTCGAAAATGCGTTACACGCTTTGAACGGTCACGGCCACGTTGCAGTCTCGGTCCAATCCATCGACGATGGTAGTGAGGCTTGGGTCGAAGTGGCCGTTGCCGATAACGGAGAAGGTATCGAGCCGGAGTCACTGGAACATATATTCGAGCCCTACTTCTCGACGCGGGCCAGCGGTACTGGCCTCGGGCTGGCGATTGCTCGAAAGGTCGTCGAAGATCACGGCGGGACCATTGCCCTCGAGAGCGAGCCCGGGCAAGGAACAAGAGTTTATTTCAGATTACCCGTAGGTCAGGCTGCTGTGCCACCCGTAGGTCAGGCTGCGCCTGACAATTAAAACTATGCCACCCGTAGGTCAGGCTGCGCCTGACAATTGGCTGCTGCTGTTGACTTACCCGTCACCGATTGAATCTTGCAGCTCCTCCAGAGCCTCCTCGGCGGCTTCGGCAACATCCGGATCCGCGTCTTTCGTGAGGTTTTCCAAATAAGGGATAGCTCGAGAATCACCCACACCTCCGAGGAAATCTGCGATGTCTCCTCGGATACGAGCGTCCTCATGGGATAACAGCTCGACGAGCGCCGGCACCATGTTTTTCACCGACTGCGGTTTCTTCTCCAAAGCGCCTTCCAAAATGACCAGCACTCCCATACGCGTGGAAAGCTCCGGCTCTTGGAACAGGGTCAAGAGAGCGCTTTGTCCTTTTCCCTTCGAGACCCAGTCAACCGCCTCAGAAGTACGGCCCCGGTGCGTGAGAGATCGCAGGAACTCGACTTCGTAAACTTCCTCTCCCCTTTTTTCTATGAGGTTCGCTAAAACCTCCGGCGAGACCTGCCCGATGAGCACGAGGTCAACATCAATGACGATTGCCGGCACCGATTTGATGCCGAAGCCTTCAGCAAGCTTGGGAAACCGCTGGACGTCGATGATGCAAATGTTTAACAAAGGATTTCTTGTGCCGAAAGCAACAACCGTCTCCACAACCTGAGGGCAATTCGTGCAAAAAGGTGAAACAAAAACCAAGATTTCGGCCGGCGACGAAATACGATCGATCGCTGCTTCCACGTCGTTGTCCAGGGGAGCCTCTCCCGAGGCTACGAATTGGAGTGCCTTCAGGAATGGAGTAACTTCGTTTGCCTCCGGTTGAGCCAGATAGTGGAAACGATGTCCGCTTTTTCCTTTCATCGTGAAAGCCGGACCTCCGGGAAGATGCTCTTCATCCGTGCCCATTGCGACTGCGATTTTTCCACCAGACGCTTCCGACAAGTCGTTGATGAATTCTTCGAGTTGAGCAGAGAAAGGGTCATCTTCCTTCCCGTAGAAAACCAACTCCACCTCGCCCGGTAGATTCTTCAATTCTGGCTCGAGCTTCCTGATGTCTTCGTCCATTGGGTCCCCTCGCTCGCCCGGCACAACCGGGCTTACTGGTCAATGTTTGACGTTGATGCCGAGCAACTTCTCGACCAAAGGGATTACTTTCGCGGCCGAGTCTATCGCTATTCCATCGGCAACAACCCAGAGCCAAAAACCGCCCGCCGTCGACTCGTCTCGACGGATCCAGCCAACGTGGATTTTGTCGGACTCCGCGACACTTACAGGAGAAGGCACTTTGGCACTCCGTTGTCCCGCAGGCGAAAGCTGAAGGGCATCCGAGTCCCGAATCGCCTTGGAAATCATGTCCGTCGTCACATCGTCAGCCAGTCGCACCCAAAGTGAGAGCGCATACCCATGGAAGACGGGAGCTTGTACGGACATCACCGAGACACCGCCATCAATGCCTGCAATTTGTGACGACTCTCTCTCGATGATCTCGGCTGGAATTCTCGTCGATTCTTCTCGAGTTTCGACGAACAAGTTGAAAGCAAGTTGTTCTGGAAAAACGTTGGTCGGCGGAGACTGGAAGCTCAAGATCTTTACGACTTGTTGGTGGAGCTCTTCAATACCTTCGTCACCTCTTTCGGACGCCGGTAAAAGAATGGTCGAGCGCACTTCTCGAACTTCGAGAGAGCGTGTGAGAGCGGCAAGAACTGTACCCAGCAAAATAGAAGGGGCACGAGCCGCTCCAATCAGACGGGTATCCTTAGATAGCTTTTTGTCGTTGATGCCTTGCAGGATGACTGGGGCCCCAACGTCTGGGTCCCCATAAACAACAGTCACGACCCCTTCCTGGGATGCGGCAAGTGCATGGTCTGAAATTCCCTCACTGCCTTCCCCATCGAAGAAGATCAGGTCGAGGTGAGTAAAAATAGACTTATCAAGGGCTTGGATTACAACGACTTCTTCGCGAAATTCGGTGAGAGCGGATCCTTCCTCATCGCCAAGCTCGAAGAGTTTCAACTCTATGACCGGGAAACCACGATCTCCGATAAGCTTTCGAATCCGTCGACTGAATATAGTGAACGGTCTGACAACGCCAATGCGAAGCCCTCTCATCCGTCCATCCCCTTCGAGGCCGAGCTGGTCAAAGGCTCATCCTGGGTGCTGGGCTTGCGATGACTCCTCCGAAGCAGAGAGTAGATTTTGAGCGCTGGACCACTCAACAAGTAAGTTCCGGCCACCAGCAAGAGGGTGGTTTGAGGATGTGAGCCAACCGCTACGAACAACAATGCCAACAAGAGGACCGTCAGATAGCTTTGACGACGACGCAAGTCGAAATCTTTGAAGCTGTAATAACGGAACGTGCTCACCATAAGGAACGTCAGGACCACCACCAAGACCAACGCCGGAGCTGC
>JAUVQL010000127.1 GCA_030598165.1 Acidobacteriota bacterium
ACGCCAGTGCCTCTGCTAGCATGGCTTCGTATTTGGCACTCTGCGGCATCAGCCCTGTCACTTCGTACAAGAGCGAGATGGCGCCTTCCTTGTCGTTGACGGCTTTACGTATCTTGATGTCGTAGAGCAGCCGCTTCAACTGGTCCCCAATCGACTCGCCATTTATCCGTTGTTTCTCCGTGGTGGCTACGGGTACGACGGGAGCAACAGGTTCCTCCTTGTCTTCAACAATCTCTTCTTGCGGTTCTTCGTAGTCTATGCTCGGCAAATCAGAATCCAAGGGCGATTCAATAGCGATTTTTTCTTCGACAAAAGTCTCCGTTGGAGTCGTTGCGGGAGGTGCCTCGCTACCTGCCGCAACCGCATCTTCATCTTTGACGTCGATGGGGATATCCGGTTCATCCCCGAACGGAATGTCGAACTCGTCTTCAATCGGAATTTCTATCTCATCTTCTTCCACCGGCGCCGCCGCCACTTTTGACTCTGCTTTCTTCTTATCCCCGAGTATGCGGTCATGCGCCTCGGTCAAACGTTTCCGAATTTCTTCGACTTTGATGAACAGAGACTTCTCATAGTTGACGAGTACTTGTTTCTTTTTCCAATTTTTTTGTTGTTTTTCGTAAGCGCTCTCGATTTCCTCCTCGTCCGCTTCCTCGTCCACTTCCAGCAACTCCCCGGGGGAGGCCGTTGCCAGGCTATCAAAATGAAGTAGCACCTCTTGGCGGACATTGGTAGGGGCCGCTATGCGGGTCTTTTCCAGCGAAGAAAGCAGAAAAGACTCTGTCTCTACTTGGACTTTGCGCTCGCCGCGTTTCGTGTCTTCGTATTCGAGAATGTTGGCACATAGAAGACCGTAGGCTGCGCGCATCACGTCTTCTTCATTCTCGTCGATGGCCCCTATGATTTCGCGTAGACGGCTCGTCTCCGCTGCTCGCTCGAGAACTTGTCGCTCTGCAGGTTTGAGCTCCGACTCCTTGAAGCTAAAAGGCGGAACCTCCACAATCCTTACCTTACGGTCGACAGAACCGAGCGCCTTGTGAATGAGCTGACCGTTGGCCATGTGACGGATGCCTTCCAGCTGTATTCGATAGACGGAAAGCCCCAATCGGAGCTCCATGGGAATGATGCATTTCCGCTCGTCGAAGCTGTAAATGGCCTCCTTGCTCGCAAAGGTACAGAGCGCAATTCGTTTGGCTTGGCGTGCGACTTCCCTTCCCAGTTCTTCCTCTGTGAGAATCCCTTCGAGGATCAGAACCTCTCCAATGCGCTTTTTACCCCGGGTATGACGGAAGGCCTCATCGAGCTGCTCCTGCGTCATTCGCCCGGAATCTATGAGGCGCTGGCCCAAGCGATCCTTTTTGAGGTTGCTTCCGGCAAAAACGACGAACCCACGGTCGAAGAACAACGTTCTCTTTGCACGTCCGGTGACCACTTGAAGGTCCCCGCTCAGTTCGAGTTGACAAATGTTTTTCAGGACCTCTGATATCGCCACCTGACTCGTGGAGCCCACGAGCTCAGCATTGGAGCCGTTTTTCTCTGTCTCCGCCCCGTCCAGGAGCGGGCCGGCTGATCCGAAGTCGGAATCTAAGCGGAAAGTCTCCATGAGTTATCGCATCTCGTGGTTTTGCTCGTCTCCGGTTTCAACACGAGTTCACCACCGAAACGAATCCAAGGGCTACTGTATTCAATCGGCGTGCCACTAAGTGCCCTCCATGGGCATCGCCGTAAGACATTGAAAAATAATTGTTTCTATTATAGAGGCTTATTCTGAGCAGATCCACTGTAGGGAAAAAGCTACCGACTCGCGTCTGGTTCTGAAAAAGATACTCGAATTGAACTTGTGTTCATGCATAAGTGATATTTTTCAAAACCTCCTGTGGGCAAAAACCTACAGGAATATGACCCCAGCGTAGGCTCCCGCCCCCAGGCGGAGCACCCATATCGAATGGACCCACTCCAATCAACCGTTTTCAGCCTGATGCAAAAGGGATCTCAATTCATCCAAATATTTCTTTTTCAATTGTTTAGGGCTAATCACACGATAGCAACAGACAGCCGTCCGGCAAGTGGAACAGATCTTGCCATAGATACCTGTCGCCAGGAGGTTGTCATGATCCCAGCTAGCAGCCCAGTTGTCGACGTGTTTCGCGAGTATTCCAAGCTCTACGCGCTGCGCAATAGCAAAGGCGGTTCCCTGGATGCTCAACAGGAAAAAGAATGGAGCGAGATCCGGTTTACCATGGAGAGTATTTTTTCCGGGATGTACCGGCCAGAAGCTGGTGACCTGAACCGCCAGCCGTCTCCCAATCCGGACTTTCGTTCGACCCTCCCCCTGCAGTTCTTGCGAGTCCCAACGGAAACAGATGTTCTGTGCGAGACAACGACCAGCTTCTTTTCAGGTCGGCTCCAGGACATCAGCACCGGTGGCGCATACGTGCATGCAGCGTCTCCTCTCGATATCGATAGTCGGGTCAAGATTACGTTCTGCACATTCAGAAATTCGCTACCCCTGGAGATCGACTGTCGCGTGGCCTGGAACAACTCCCAAAGTCAAATCAAGAGTTGTTACTTGGAAGGAGCCGGTGTGCAGTTCGCTGAGTGTGACAACATGAGCAAGCGTCAGCTCGAAGACTTCGTGTACGAGCTCGTAGAAGAAACGCTCATTCGCGCCAATTTGCTCTAGGGCCCGACCAAGAATAACTCCCCATTTTGGGACGTCGATCCATCCCCTCTGGCTGCGTTGCCCGTCGGTCATATATCCAGATATTATTCACTCCTCGCGCCTTGCCAGACGGGCGCCTCGACGCCCGAAAATGGGCACTTATTTTTGGCCAGACCCTCAGCACAGCAGCGCTTTCGTTCCCTCTTCAGAAATCTCTCCCCGGGGCACCCTGTCCCCGTTTTTCTTCTCTCCGTTTTTTAATCGCCTATTTTCGCTTCAGGGTAGAATGCGCCTATGCAGATGACGATGGCGATGGTCTATACGCTCGTAGCCCTCCTGCTATTGGGAGGATTGTTGGGCTCTCTGTTGCCTCTCATTCCGGGAACACCTTTGATCTTGGCGGGAACCGTTATTTATGCAGTGGCGACCGATTTCGACCCCGTCGGCCCATGGCATTTGCTGATTCTGGTTGGGATTGCCGCGGTGGCCTACAGCCTAGACTACCTAGCTGGTGCAGCGGGAGTAAAGAAACTTGGCGGCAGTCGGTGGGCCATGCTGGGGGCGGTATTTGGAGCTATTATTGGAGTGTTTTTTGGCGCTCTGGGTTTGATACTCGGACCCATTGTTGGCGCGGTTCTCATGGAACTGATGATCAGCAAGGAAATCCGGACCAGTCTGAGGAGCGGTGTGGGAACCGTGTTAGGAATGCTCTTGGGCTTGGTGGTAAAGTTTTCATTGGCGGTCGTCATGGTCTGCCTCTTCTTGTGGTGGGCTTGGAACGGTTAGAGCTGCGATTCGTAGCGGATGATCTCTCGAGGGGAATGAGAATGTCCAAACAACCCTACTTTTCTCCCAATTTGTTTAAGTTTCTACGTCAATTGAAGAAGAACAATCGCCGCGAGTGGTTCGCGGACAACAAAGAAAGGTATTTGAGTGACGTCCGTGATCCCATGCTCCAGTTCATTTCGGATTTTGCCCCTCGTCTTGCTGAGATCAGTCCTCATTTCGTGGCCGACCCTCGTTCAGTGGGCGGTTCCCTATTCCGGATTTATCGAGACACTCGTTTCTCCAAGGACAAGAGTCCTTACAAAATCATGGCAGCGGCTCAGTTTCGACACGAAGATGGCAAGGACGTCCATGCACCGGGGTTCTATCTTCATCTCGAGCCCTCTAACATCTTCGTGGGGGTAGGTCTGTGGCACCCGGACAGCAAGACATTGACCAAGATAAGGGACGCCATCATCGAAGATCCGGCAGGATGGAAGCGGATTCTTTCGAGGGCGGCCTTTAAAAAGAACTGGATCTTGGGAGGCGAGAGTCTCAAAAAACCTCCGCGAGGCTATGACCCCGAACACAGTCTCGTCGAAGATTTGAAACGGAAAGATTTTGTCGCCATGACACACTTCCAAGAAGAGGATGTCTGCTCGAAGAACTTCTTGACTTGTTTCGCTCGAGCCTGCAAACAGGCGGTACCTTTTGTCGAGTTCTTGACGAAGGCGGTGGGACTCAAGTTCTAAGAGAGAACTCGAGAACTCAAGAACCCGAGAATTCGAGAATGCCTAATCTTCTAATCTTTTCTCGATGATGAGGTGGTCGTGGACGATTTGGCCGCCGATAAGGTGCTCTTGAATGATCTGCTCTAGAACCGGCGGGTCACATCGTGCATACCAAGCCCCTTCGGGATAGACGACGGCAATCGGCCCCCCCTCACAGATCCGAAGACAGTTCGCCTTGCTGCGGTAGATCCCGCCTTTCTCGCTCAGATCCAGCTCCTTCAACCGACGTTTCAGGTACTCCCACGCCACGAGAGATCGATCTTTGTCACAACATTTGGGCTTGGACTGGTCACAGCAAAGGAAAATATGGCGGCGGGTGACGGTAATTCCCAGAGACTCCGCAATTCGCCTCTGTTCTTCCAACGAGCTCTCCCTTACATCGTTCATGATGTCCCTAATATGCCATCACTGCCCAATCAGAACAATCTCAATTGAAGACCGCCTAGCCACAACGTGGTCCTTTCACTTTACTCAAATTATTCTGTTGCCAGAAGCTCATTTTAGGCGGAGAATTGCGGTTTCTGGGAACT
>JAUVQL010000014.1 GCA_030598165.1 Acidobacteriota bacterium
AAGCCAATTACTGAAGGCCACGTCAATAGCCACCGCTCCGGCAAAGGCCCTCAATACGAAACCCATCGAAATAGTGAGAACGTCCAAAATGACTATGTTCTTCAGGAAGAACGAATAGCCGGCCATCAAAACAAAGTACGCCAGTGCGGTAAGGCCAAAGGACGTTCCCAGAGCGTAACTTCCAGCTAAAGCGGCTAAAAGGATGATCCACGTCGCCCCCTTTGCCACCGACGGTGAAAGACGCCCGGACGCGAGCGGCCGCTGACTTTTGACCGGGTGTAATCGGTCCCGCTCCAAATCGACCAAATCATTGATTAAGTAAACCGCACCTGATAGCAAACAAAACAAAAAGAATGCTTCCACCGCCGCAATGACCGATGGCGGGTGAAAGAGCTGCTGAGCAAAGAGCAGCGGCGCAAACACCAAGAGGTTCTTGGTCCACTGATGGGGCCGAAGGGAAAGAAATAACTGATATAGCTGTTCGCCTATGGGCACGCGGGGAACTTCCCAATCGTACGGGACGAAGTCGTCGTTTCTCCCAACCCTCGAGGATTCGCCGCCCTCAGAGGTTCCTCAATAGCTCTTTAGAGCCTCCTCCTCACTGTCATAGGTGTCGAAGACCGTTAGAAGCTTCGTTATTGACAGCAGATCTTCGAGGCGCTTTGTGAGGTTCAACAGCTTGAGTTGGCCACTGTTCCGGCTCACAGTCGTGTAGCAGCGGACAATCTCACCAAGCCCGGCACTGTCGACATAAGGTACCTCTGCGAGATTGAGGAGAATCTTATTCTTCCCGCCCTCTACAAGGTCATTGATCTTCTCACGGAGGAGCTCGTCACCCTCGCCAATGAGCATTTTGCCGTTCAAGTCGAGAACAGTGACCTCACCTACGTTTCTTTCGTCAATATTCATGTATCAGCTTTCTTCCTCCCGGAGTACGGGGATATCACTTAGTTTTCAACCATTAAGAGCTATCACGAAAGCTCTTCACTGTCAAATTCTTACGACCATTGACCTCATTGGAGCTTCACTGCTCGGCGCTGCTTGGCGCCGCGCGACCTGTCATGTTAGACTCCTGCCGCCATGAGTTATATCGACAAAATCAGACAGCTCGCCCGAGCCTCCCAACGCCGAATCGCCCTTCCTGAGGCCACCGAGCCTCGGACCCTGAAGGCGGCGGTCATCATGAAACAAGAGGGGGCGGCGACGCCCGTCCTCGTCGGCGTGCCCCGGCAAATCGAGGCCACGGCCAAGGGTTCCGATGTCGATCTAGAGGGTATAGAAATTCGCTCCTGTTCGGACGAAGCCTCTTTGGACGATTACGCGGAACGGTACTACCAACTCCGCAAGGCGAAGGGGGTCTCTCTCGACGAAGCACGACAAGTCTTGCAGGACCCCATGCACTTCGCGGCTCTGATGGTCATGATAGAGGAAGCAGACGGATTCGTCGCCGGTGCCATCCATACGACGGCAGATACCGTGCGCCCCGCCCTCCGCATCTTCGGGACCCAACCCGGGGTGAAGCGGTTCTCGAGCTTCTTTCTAATGATTCTCCCCGACGACAGGAAATTCGTCTTCGCCGACTGCGCCGTGATGCCGGATCCCAATGCCGAGGAACTGGCGGAGATTGCTTTGCTCTCGGCCGCCAACGCGCGTTTATTCCTCGAGGAAGAGCCGCGAGTCGCCATGCTCTCCTTCTCCACCAAGGGAAGCGCTGACCACCCGCGGGTGAAGAAAGTCACCGATGCATTGGAGACTCTCAAAGCAAGAGCGCCAGAGCTTGCAGTCGATGGTGAGCTTCAGGTTGATGCTGCTATCGTTCCCGGAGTTGGGAGCCGCAAGGCACCGACCAGTCCAGTTGCCGGAAAAGCCAATACACTCATTTTTCCCGATTTAGACTCCGGCAACATTGCATACAAGCTCGTAGAGCGATTGGCTGGAGCCTCGGCGGTGGGACCCATTCTTCAAGGTCTAGCCAAGCCGGCAAACGACCTATCTCGGGGATGTAGTGTGGAGGATATCGTCAATGTAGCGGCCATCACCTCTATCCAGGCCGGACAAAAGTGATGGCCCCATACTCCGATTGACACTAACTAGCTGTCGCCTTGCTCGCGGCGCATCTTCTTGCGCTGCCGCTTCCTAGCCAGTGCTTGTTTCGCCCTTCGTTTGTCTCCAGGCTTCATGTAGTACGAGTGCTTCTTGACTTCTTTGATGATGTCCTCTTGCTGCACGCGCCGCTTGAAACGACGAAGAGCACTCTCGATGGATTCACCTTCGTTTACTCTGACCTCGGCCACCCATTCACACCTCCCTTCAGCTCTCAGTGTGAGCGCCCGAAGCGCCTCCGACGGCACCGGTCTTTCCCCTAAAAGCACAGGATCGAAGCGGAAGGGACCGGTTCGGGAACCTTAAGCTACGCGGACCGTTGCGGTTCCGCCGAATTTTTTACTATAGATGACTCTTCAATGCTTGTCAAGTCCTTTCAATATAAGCAATTGCAGCGACCCGAGGCACAACTCACCCTCTGAACCGATTGAGATGTCCATGGCCACGGATCCCTTGACACTTCCGTTTCCCCCGTGGGATAATCATGCCTACATAAGGGACACGTAACTCATTCATATTGAACGCTTTTCGTGGTATAGGGGGGATCGTGAGGTAGCCGGAACCCGCTATCCTCGTTCTTCCGGCACTCTGGAGAGACCATGAAAGTTTTGGTCGTTGGCTCAGGGGGACGCGAGCACGCACTCGCCTGGAAGTTGAGTCGCAGTCCTATCGTAACCGACCTCTACTGTGCGCCCGGCAATCCGGGGATGGCTTCTTTGGCCGACTGCGTCCCAATCGATCCATCCGATATCGTCGAGCTAGCCGATTTCGCGGAGAAGCTCTCGATAGAGCTCACCGTAGTGGGGCCGGAGCTTCCCCTCATGTTGGGCTTGGCCGACGAGCTCCACAAACGGGAGTTCAGCGTTTTCGGCCCGACTCGAGCGGCTGCCGAGCTCGAGGGGAGCAAGGCTTTCGCAAAGGACTTCATGAGCCGTCACAACATTCCGACGGCCAAGTACCGGATCGCTAATTCGCCAGATGAAGCGGAAGCGGTCCTCAAGAGCGGAGAGATCGGCTGGCCGTTGGTGGTGAAAGCGGACGGCTTAGCGGCAGGAAAGGGCGTAGTAGTCGCCGGCGACGAGAAAGAGGCGCGTGCGGCCATTGACAAAATGATGAAAGACCGAGCCCACGGTCGCGCCGGAGACCGATTGGTGTTGGAGGAATGCCTAATCGGTGACGAAGTCTCATTCTTCGCGCTGTCGGACGGTAGCAAAGTCCTTCCGCTGGCCTCGGCTCAAGATCACAAAGCAGCGTTCGACGACGACAAGGGACCCAATACCGGGGGCATGGGCTGTATCAGTCCCGCCACCGTTCTCAATGCCGAGACACTGAAGCGCATTCTACGCGAGATTGTTTTTCCTACGATCTCCGGCATGGCTGAAGATGGCCGCCGCTATCAAGGCATTTTGTATTGCGGTTTGATGATCACCAAGGATGGCCCCAAGGTGCTCGAGTACAACGTGCGTTTTGGAGATCCCGAAGCCCAAGTTATTCTTCCGAGACTCAAAGCGGATCTACTGCCCCTGCTCAAAGAAGCCGCCGATGGTCAGCTGGGGCAGCACAAGCTGGAATGGAGTCGCGAGCCGGCGGTCACGGTGGTTATGGCCTCAGGCGGCTACCCCGACCACTATGAAACGGGTACGCCCATCCAAGGTCTCGACAAAGATCACGGGGTCGAAATCGCAGAAGAGATCCACGCTTTTCACGCAGGGACGAAGATGGTCGATGACCAGCTCGTCACCGGAGGAGGACGAGTCCTCGGAGTGACAGGTCTCGGTCAAAACCTCAAACAGGCCATCGAGCGAACGTATCAAGCAGTAGCTGGGATCCAGTTCGATGGTGTGCATTATAGGAAGGACATTGGGCGAAAAGCCTTGGCACGGATCACAGGAGGAGCGTAAAACGTCATGAGTCATCCGCGCGTCGCAATCGTTATGGGGAGCAACTCCGACTCAGAGATCATGGACGAAGCCGCCAAGGTGCTTCGTGATCTAAAGGTGCCGTTCGAGATCGGCATTTACTCGGCCCATCGCACCCCCGAACGAAGCGCCCAGTTTGCTACTGAAGCGGCTTCTCGGGGTATCGAAGTCATCATTGCCGGCGCCGGAGCCGCTGCACACCTTGCTGGAGCTCTTGCTTCCAAGACTCCCCTTCCGGTCATCGGCGTACCCCTAGCCTCTACGCCGCTTCAAGGATTCGACGCACTGCTGGCGACCGTGCAAATGCCCGCTGGATTCCCCGTGGCCACAATGGCCGTTGGTAAGGCGGGAGCCACCAACGCCGCATTCATGGCCGCTCAAATCCTCGCTCTCCAGGACAAGGAATTGAGAGAGCGGATTTCGACCTGGCGTTCTCGCAAGGCCTCCGCCGTGGAAGCAGCTTCAGAAGCGATTTCTAGAAGAGGCTGGGTTCCGGCCGGCTAGCTGACCGCATGCGGCTAGGACGTCTGCCCCGCGGCTTTGCCGCAAACTCACCGTGTAACCCTTGTCCGCCAAGACTTGCATGAACCGCTCCGTGGCGACAGGCGAGGAGGCTTTGTGCGGCGCTCCGGGCCAGGGATTATAGGTAATCAAGTTTACTTTGGCCTTGGCGCCCCGCAGCAGATGCGCCAGCTCGAAAGCATGCTGTTCCGAGTCGTTTTCTCCACCCAGCAACACGTACTCGAAGGTGATCTTGCGACGGCGCGGAAGAGGTAAATGACGGATGGACTCCATGAGCTTCTCGATGGGGAATTTGCTGTTTATCGGCATGAGGCGCCCACGAAGGTCGTTGTCGGTGGCGTGAAGGCTGACCGCAAGCCCAACCTTCGGTGCTTCACGAAAGAACGCCTCGAGCTCTTTCACGAGTCCCGCCGTCGACACTGTCACTCGGCGAGGAGAGACGCCGAGCGCGTTGGAGTCGGTTAGCACCGCCAGGGAACCCAACACTGCCTTTGCGTTCAGAAGTGGCTCTCCCATCCCCATGTAGACGACGTTGACTCGAGGCGGAGATTGGCGGTTCTCCTTCATGACACCAACGAACTGCCCGAGAATCTCCCCTACGGTGAGGTTGCGGGCGAAGGGAATCGTTCCCGAAAAGCAGAACGTACACCCGAGTGGGCATCCCACCTGAGTCGACAAACACAGTGTGACCCGTGAAGGAGCATCGGACGAGCTCTCCGACGAGGTGTCTGGAATGTAGACGGCCTCCACCGTATGCCCATCATCGAGAGAAAAGACATACTTGATGGTGCCATCTTCGGAGCTTTGATGCTTCGTAATCTCTGGGTGGCGAATAACAAAGCTTTTTTCCAGCTCATCGCGAAGGGACTTGGGCAAATCCGTCATCTCATGCAAGCCAGCCACCCCACGGGCGTACATGGCCCGATAGATTTGCCGGGCGCGGTAAGCGGGGAATCCCATCTCAACGATGGCGTCCGCGAGCTCTTCTTGCCTCAATCCAAAGAGGTTACGTCGTTTGTCCACGGACTCATGGTAGCACGCTCCTCGAGCATCTCTGTCAGTAGCCAGAGGTCAGAGGCCACTGGCATCTCTCCAAATCGTGTCTGATTGACCGGCGGGATGGGCTATGCTAATCTCCGGGGTTTCCAAGAATGCTCCAAGGCTCGGAGTGTATCAAGTCAATGATTCGAAAAGAGATTTGGGGAAACGGACTGACGGTGCTCACAGAGACCATGTCCGACGTTCGTTCCGTGGCCGTGGGCATATGGCTCAAAAGAGGTAGCCGACACGAAGAGCCGCACGACAGCGGCATTTCCCACTTCATAGAGCACATGGTGTTCAAGGGCACGGGTCGGAGGAGCCAAGTCCAGATAGCTCAGGAATTGGACGCCATTGGTGGCCAATCCGATGCCTTCACCACAAAGGAATATGCCAGCTTCCACGCCAAGGTTTTGGACGAACATCTTCCCGTAGTGATGGACTTGTTGTCCGACATCATCCTCAACCCGAGCTTCGACCCGGAAGAGCTCGAGCGAGAACGCAAGGTCATTCTCGAAGAGATCAAGATGGTCGAGGACACCTACGACGATCTAGCTCACGAGATGTTCACGGAGTCCTTCTGGCCTGATCATCCACTAGGCCGATCCATTCTTGGAACCCGCGAAAGCGTTGGTCGATTCGACCGTCAGGACTTGCTCCGATTCTTCCGAGAAGCCTATACACCGCAAAACCTAGTGATCTCCGCCGCGGGCCACCTGGAGCATGGCCACTTCGTCGAGCTCGTCCACCGGCATTTCGATGCTCTCGAGCTACAGCCGAGTCCCTTCGACGAGTCACCGCCGCGGGTCCAAACCGCCATTCGCTGCAAGGAAAAGGATATCGAGCAAGTGCACTTGGTCATGGGAACGATCGCCCCACATCAGAGCCATGAAGATCGTTACGCCGGCTATGTTTTGAACACACTCCTCGGTGGCACGATGAGCTCGAGGCTCTTCCAAGTCATCCGTGAGGAGCGCGGGCTTGCCTACAGCGTCTTCTCCGGGATTACCAGCTACCGGGATGCCGGCAACCTGACGATCTATGCAGGAACGAGCCCGGAGAATGTGACTCAAGTGATCGATCTGGTTATGGCCGAGCTCAGGAGAATCAAGAAAGACCCCGTCACGAACCAGGAGCTACGTCGAACCAAGGACCACCTCAAAGGCAGTATCTTGCTTGGGTTGGAGGGTACCGGTTCACGCATGTCCCAACTGGCCCGGCACGAGATGGTCTTCGGCCGGCACATCCCACTCGATGAAATCCTCAACCGATTAGAGGGTGTCACTCAAGACGCGGTACTACACTTGGCGACGGAATTGATCGAGGGAAGGAATCTCGCTTTCACAGCGGTGGGGAAACTATCTCAACTCGGGAAGTTAGAAGAAACACTGGTGGCATGAGAGAGCAACTTTGTCGTCACCAGAGAGGCCTTTTCGGTGCATAATAGCCGTGCCATGGTTCCTGAAACCATCACCGCTTATGGCGAAAACCGACCCTTGGCCCCCATCAAGAGCCGACTCACGCAGGGGGGAGGTTCGTCATCGGTCTCCTGATTTCAGTACTGGGTAGTGGAAGCAGCGGCAACGTCACCTTTGTCTCCGACGGTACGGAGAACGTCCTCGTCGATGCCGGTCTCACCTGTAGAGAGCTCGAGCGGCGCTTGGCCTCCATCGGCGTTTTACCGAGCTCCATCAATGCAATCCTTTTGACGCACGAACATCATGATCACGTGAAGGGAGCGCCTCTGTTCGCTCGCAAGCATCGCGTACCCATCTACTCGACTGAGGGCACATTTCGAGCTCTGCGCAAGAATCTCAACGGCAAAGTCGACTGGCTGCGACTCAAGGCGAACCAAAGCCTAAAACTTCGTCGACTCGTCGTGGAAGTCTTCTCCACGCCCCACGATGCACGAGAGCCCGTTGCCTTTAAGTTTTGTCGCGGTAAAATCGTCTTCTTTCACGTTACGGACATCGGGCACGTCTCGAGCTCGGTCGCGGAGGGTCTCGAGGGCAGCCAGGTAGTTCTGATCGAATCGAATCACGACGTGGATATGCTGAGACGAGGACCTTACCCGGAGTCATTGAAGCAACGAGTGGGCAGTCGCTACGGGCACCTATCTAACGAGGCATTGGCTCGTTATTTCGAAAACCAGCTCCCCGACTCGGTCCACCAGGTCATCCTGGCGCATCTTTCTCGAACCAACAACCACGAAAGCTTGGCGCTCGAATCCGCGCGAACGGCGCTCAAGCGACGGGGCGGCCAAGCGCCCACGATTCACGTCAGCCAACAAGATCGACCGACTCGACTCTTGCGCCTAACGGAACGTCGACCGGCTACGATGTCTGAAGCCCAGGGAGTTCTCGCCTTTTAGAAAAGAAACAAGATGCTGACAGATCGATACATGCGACCTGAAATGGGACGCATCTGGAGCGAGCAACGAAAATTCGAGACCTGGTTGGAAGTCGAGCTGGCCGCGGCTGATGTCATGGCGGAAGAGGGTATCGTTCCCGTAGAAGCCGCTCGAGCTCTCCGCGAAAAGTCGACCTTCTCCATCGACCGTATCGATGAGATCGAGAAGCAGGTCAAACACGACGTCATTGCTTTCACCCAAGCCGTTGCAGAAAACGTGGGAGAATCCGCTCGTTTCCTCCACTTTGGACTCACCAGCTATGACGTCGTCGACACGGCGCTCGGTTTGAGACTAAGAGAGTCCGCAGACCTCATTCTCTTCGACATCGACACCTTCCTGGCGATCCTCGAGTCACGTGCCCAAGAGCACAAGACCACCGTCATGGTAGGCCGAACCCACGGTGTGCACGCCGAGCCCATGACGTTTGGACTGAAACTTGCGCTGTGGTACGCGGAGATGAAGAGAAATCGCGAGCGTGTGGCTCACGCGCGCGCGCAGGTTGCGGTGGGAAAGCTCTCCGGTGCCGTTGGAACGTTCGGCAACCTTCCGCCCCTCATCGAAGAAAAGGTTTGTGAAAAACTCGGCCTCCAACCTGCGCCCATCTCGACTCAGGTACTGGGACGAGACCGTCACGCGGAGATGCTCTCCGCCCTGGCAATCGTAGCGAGCTCACTCGACAAAATCGCCGTCGAGATCCGGAGCCTGCAACGCACGGAGATTCGTGAAGTAGAGGAGTTCTTTTCCAAGAAGCAGAAGGGCTCTTCTGCCATGCCTCACAAGCGAAATCCCGTGGCAAGTGAACAAATATCGGGATTGGCCCGTGTCATCCGGAGCAACCTCCAAGCAGCACTCGAGAACATACCCTTGTGGAATGAGCGCGACATATCTCACTCATCCGTGGAAAGGATGATCCTTCCTTCGAGTTTTATACTGACCGACCACATTCTCCGCCGCACGACCGAGGTCGTGCGGGAATTGCTCGTCTACCCGGCTCGCATGCGAGAAGTGCTGGACTCTATGAAAGGCCTTGTCTTCAGCGGTCAAATCTTGCTGGAACTGGCCAAGAAGGGTCTCTCTCGGGAGAAGGCCTACAGTATCGTTCAAAAAAACGCCATGGCGGTTTGGGAAGGCAAGGGAGATTTCAAATCACTCTTGTCAGCCGATCCCGAGATCAAGGAATGGCTCTCCGTCGACGAGTTGGAGGCAACATTTGATCTCGACCGTCAACTCAAGCATGTGGACACTATTTACGAGAGGGTCTTCAAAAAGTGAAAGCGAATGTCATCGTTCGACTAAAGTCACAAGTTCTCGACCCCCAAGGTGAGACCATCAGGGCCGCCCTCGACACCTTGGGATACAAAAACGTCAATGAGGTCCGTCAAGGGAAACACTTCGAGCTCTCGCTCGAGGTGGAGTCCCGCGAAGAAGCGGTAGCACAAGCGAAGGAAATCGCCGAGCGGGTGCTCTCGAATCCGGTGCTGGAGACGTTCGTCGTCGAGGTGGCTGACTGATGCCACGGTTCGCCGTCGTCGTGTTTCCCGGTTCCAATTGCGAGGAAGATGTCCGCTACGCCCTAGCCGATGTGCTCGACCAGGAAGCGGAGCTCGTTTGGCACAAGGAGACTTCGCTCGATGGGTTCGACGCCATCATCCTTCCCGGCGGATTCGCCCATGGCGACTATTTGAGACCCGGCGCTCTTGCGCGTTTTTCCCCTGTCATGAAGCCGGTCGTGGAAGCCGCCGAAAGCGGCAAACCGGTCATCGGCATCTGCAACGGCTTCCAAATTCTACAGGAAGCGAAGCTTTTACCCGGTGCGATGTTACTCAATCGGAGCCTTCATTACGTCTGCCGATACGTGAACTTGCGAGTCGAGAAGGCGGACTCGCCGGTCACCTTTGCCTGCCGGGAAGGTGAGCTGCTACGTGTACCGATCGGGCATGCCGAGGGTAACTACTTCGCCGACGGCGACACTCT
>JAUVQL010000017.1 GCA_030598165.1 Acidobacteriota bacterium
AAAGAGTGCCCAACGCCGATTCGACGTTGCGCGACCAGGCCTTCGACCACCTCGTCAACGACGCGCGATTCCTCCGCTTACTCGAGCTCATGAAAGTAGAAGGACGGCACGGCGTAGAACCGATTAACCAATAGTCTCACATCAAGAAATCCAGTGAAGAAGAATCTTCGTCCGTATCATTCATTCTTTATTTTGTTACGACAAGGAGGCATGAAATGGCTCAATCAGCGCATGGTGTCGATCGGAATGATCTTGAAAAGGGATTCGACAAGGGAGTAGCACGAGCTCTAGCGGGCGGGCTCAAGGAGAATGACATCCGGAATGATCGAGATGAGCTACTCGATAAGATACAAGAGATCATGGAGCAAATATCGTTGGACGAAGAAAAGGAAGGAAAGACTCGCCCCAATTGGAGCTCAAGAGGTGTGGAACACGCGGCGGAAAATATCACAACCTTCGAAATCGCGTGGAGAGTCGAGAGGAAACCGAACTCAAAATCCATGAAGGACGAAGAAATAGAAGACTATCTACGCGTATTTAGAACCCGCGGCAACTGTTGGTCCCACAAGGGTTAGAGCTCGGTACCGGAGAAGCATCCCAACTTCATCGCTGTTACCGAAGAGGCGCAAGCCCAAGCGCTTGCGCCTCCTGAAGGCGTCGCTTAACGGCGAGGATTTCCAGCCTTCCCGGCAGGGAATAGCGCGCCCGTCGTCAGGTCTGGACGACTTCCACACTTTCCTCCTCGAGCTCCTGCTCATCGTGCTCGCTACCGTCGAAACTCAGGAGTCGGGGCTCACCTTTCAATACGGTCTCGATATGCACCGGCCGAGACCAGATCTTCTGAAGGTGAACTAGGACATCTTTGGCATAGTCCAGGCGGAAGTCTATACCTTCATGCCGGTGTCTAAGATACAGCTCTCCGCGGTTGCCGTAGTTGGACTCCACGACGTAAATGAAGGGATCGCCGAAGTTCGTGAGTTGAAAGAGCAGGCGCTCTTTGACCTTGCGGTGGTCTCTATCCAATATAACGTATTGACCGGTCGAACGATCGTATCCGTAAGTGAACAACTTGTGATTTTCACAAAATTCCTGTGTCAAAAATGTGTCGATGAAGGAAATATCGTTGTAGATCTTCCTTACTTCGTACATTTTTTCCCGGCCGAGACCGAGTTTCTTGTCCCACTTTCTCCTGGCCGCAACGTCCGTACACTCCGCAAATTCATTACCAAATCTGCCCTTGTTCCAGCGGTCCTGGATATCCCGAAACAATTCGATTCCAACTTTGTATGGATTGATCACACCGGGTCGGGAGCCGAGTGTCCCCGAATGGTGATCGGCGTAGTCAACGACTTCAGCATCCGTAAGCTGCCGCTCGGTCATGATGGTGGAGTGCCAAAAACTAGCCCACCCTTCATTCATGATTTTGGTCATTCCCTGCGGAGCAAAATAGTAGGCTTCGTCGCGTATGATGGACACGATGTCTGCCTGCCAATCTTGAAGGGGGGCATATTCGATCAAAAAGAGAAGTACGTCTTTTTCCGGTGACTCCGGTATTTTTCGGCTACGTTCCCGCCCTTCCTCGATCTTTTTTTTCTGCTGGTCGAGAAATTCCTGCGGATTGATGTACTCGTCCATGTAGTTTTTGCTGCGGAGTTTCGGTACGTTGACTCTATCACCGGGAACTTGTTCCTGAACACCATTCCGAGAGCGACGCCTGATATACGGCGAATGTTGGTCGATGAGATTCTCGATCGAGAGCACAGCGTCCAAGAATTCTTCGACAACTTCGAATCCGAAACGATCGACATACCGTCGAATGCGCGTCGAGTGATTTGCCATCTGGTCCACCATCTTTCGATTGGTGTGGGCAAACCACAGGTTGTTCTTGAAGAAGTCGCAGTGTCCGAGAACATGAGCCATCACGAGCTTCTGATCGATCAAGCTGTTGTTCTTCATCAAATAGGCATAACATGGGTCATTGTTGATGACGAGCTCGTAGATCTTCTGCAAGCCGTAGGTGTAGCCCTTGGCAAGCTTCTCGTACTCCATGCCGAACCGCCAGTGGGGGTACCGAGTCGGGAAGCCTAAATAGGCTGCGACTTCGTTCAACTCGTCGTAATCCAGGAGCTCGAATATGGTGTCATAGAAGTCGAGACCGTAGTCTTTGGCGTCTTCGACGATGGAGACGCGCAGTTCTTCGAGCTCTGACGGAAGATTCATCGACCTTTCCCCAGGAACGCTTTGATGGAGTCCCAAATCTTCTCCCGATTCTCGATGCGGGAGAAGGCGATATTGTCGGTCTCGGAGAATCGGTCGGCGAGCATGTCGATGAATTTACCGCTGCCGTAACGGCCTTCGACCTGTCCGAAGCCGAAAAGGTTGACCCGCGGTAAGATCCGGTCGTTCAACAACTCGACGCAGAGCTCGTCGTCGCCGTCGGAGAGATTGTCACCGTCGGAAAAATGCAGCGTATAGATGTTCCAGTCATCCGGCTGGTAATGCTTGTCGATGATATCGGCCGCCAAGCGGTAGGCCGATGAAATTCTTGTGCCGCCCGATTCTCTCAAGTGATAAAAGGTCTCTTCGTCCACTTCTTTCGCCTCGGCGTCGTGCACGATATAGCGGGACTCGATGCCACGGTACTGCGATCGAAGCCATGCATCTATCCAGAAGGACTCGATGCGAACGATGTCCTTTTGTTCTTCTTCCATGGAGCCAGAGACGTCCATCATGTAGACAATGACCGCATTGGCGGTTGGGCCGAGCACCTTCTTCCGGGCACGGTAGCGCATGTCATCCCGGATCGGCACGACAATGGGTCGTTCAACCGAGTAACTACCGGAGATGATCTGACGCTTGAGGGCCTGACGGTACGTTCTCTTGAAATGGCGAAGCGAGTCCGGTCCGACACGGCTGATGCCGATGTATCGGTCCTCCTCTTGGATGATGTTCTTCTTACCTCGGGGTTGGATCCGGGGCAGCTCCAGCTCTTCACCCAAGATCTTGGCGAGCTCGCTGAGCTGCACCTCGGCCTCGAGAATGTGTTGGCCCGGCGCGTCTCCCGCACCTCGACCGCCTTCCCCCGGCTCCGATCCGATGGGAGTTCCGGGCTGACCCTCTCCTTGGCCGACACCACCGACATCTCTTGGATCGTAGCGAAAATTGGGTATGTCGACTTGGGGCACGGGAATGGAGACGAAATCCTTGCCCTTCTTGCCGATGAACTCCCCTTGAGAGATGTACCTTTTGAGGTTCTTGCGGATCGCACCGCGCACGATCTGCTTGAAGCGGGTTTGGTCGCGATCGATGTTGAGAACCATTGGGCATTTACCACAATGAAAGTAGTAGGCCATGCTGTGCCTGGCAATCTCGGTCTGGTAGCTTTATCGCCCGGCACAGCCGGGCCTACGACTTCACTAGACGCTAGGCCTCCTTGAGGTCGCCGCGGGCGAAGATGCTGGCGACGAAATTCAGGACGTCGGTGGCACAAACCTGGCAATAACCGAAGTTCTTGACCAACCTACCTTTGACCACGTCTATCTTCTCTTGGGTCGAGTCGTCGACTACACTCGAGATCAAGCTGGTCAGTTTGAAAGTGTCCTTTTGGTCTTCGAACAACTTGAGCTCGAGCGCCTTGTGGAGGCGTTCGTTCGTCTGGTAGTCGAACTGCTTTCCTTCCACTGCCAGAGCGCCGATGTAGTTCATGATCTCACGCCGGAAGTCGTCTTTTCGAGACTCCGGAATGCCGATTTTGTCCTCAATGGCGCGCATGAGACGCTCGTCGGGCTGTTCATCCTGCCCGGTGTACTTGTTGCGCACCTTTTCTTTCTGCGTGTACGCCTTGATGTTGTCGATGTAGTTGGCGCAGAGCTTTGTAATGGCATCTTCATCGGCGATGATGGCTCGTTGCACCTCGTTCTTGACCAGGTCCTCGTATTCCTGTTTCACCACCGCCAGAAGCTCCCGGTACTTTTTCTTCTGATCTTCGGATGTAATCAGACTATGGTGCGTCAGACCGGACTCGAGCTCGTTGAGCACCATGAAGGGATTGACACAAACACCCGCCTGATCGGAGACGAGGGCGTTGGAGATCTTGTCCTGGATATACCTAGGTGAAACACCATCCATTCCTTCCCGTTCCGACTCCTTTCGAAGCTCCTTGATGTTGTCCTCGGTAAAGCCCGGTAAGCTCTTTCCGTCATAGAGTTTGAGCTTCTGAGCCATCGTCAAACCGGCCTTTTTCGGCTCCTCGAGTCGAGTGAGCACTGCCCACATGGCAGCCATCTCTACGGTGTGGGGCGCGATATGCTTGCCCTTGATCTTGGAAGTGCTGTAGTCCTTCTCGTAAATCTTGATCTCATCGCTTAGACGGGTGATGTAAGGCAAGTCGATTTTAACGGTTCGATCGCGAAGCGCCTCCATGAACTCATTGTTCTGTAGCTTGCGGTACTCCGGTTCGTTCGTGTGACCGATGATGACCTCGTCGATGTCGGTCTGTGGGAACTTCTTCGGCTTGATTTTGTGCTCCTGCGAGGCGCCGAGGAGGTCATAGAGAAAGGCCACATCGAGCTTCAAGACCTCGATGAACTCGATGAGCCCTCGGTTGGCGATGTTGAACTCACCGTCGAAGTTGAAGGCCCTCGGATCACTGTCCGAACCGTACTCGGCTATCTTGCGGTAGTTGATGTCACCGGTGAGCTCCGTGGAGTCTTGGTTCTTTTCGTCCTTGGGCTGAAACGTGCCGATTCCGACACGGTCTTTCTCGGACAGAATGAGGCGGCGGACCCTCACGTGCTCGATGACCTTCGCCCAATCTCCCTCGTATTTCCGTTGGAGCTCACGAAAGATCTGACGACAGGCTGGACACAACTCGCCTTCCACTGCGATTCGCTCGGCCTCGCTCTTGCCGGCGTTCAGCTTCTGAAGCACCTTGCCGCGAAGAGGGAGTGGGATGAGCTGAAGCGGCTCCTCGTGCATCGGACAATCCATCTCAACGCCGCTTTGGGCGTGCTCCGGCAAAGCTTCGGCAAGATTCACCCAACGAAAAGTATAGAGCGCCCCCTGAGGCGTCTTGGAGTACTCCTCGATGCCTTTTTTCAGGAGGCGTACCACGGTGCTCTTGGCGCTTCCCACCGGTCCGTGCAACAGCAGCACGCGTCGCTCGGTACCGTATTGCTGCGCCGCCGCCTTGAAAACGTTGACCATGTTCATCAAGGAAACGTCCAGACCGTAGATGGCGTCCCCTCCTTCGAATGGAAGATCATCGAAGAAGTGATAGTGGACGATCGGCCGCTTGTGCTCTGTGTACTCCGTCACGCCATGCGACATGATCATGTCGTATATTCGTTGAAACGCCGTACGAGTGACCGCCGGATTCTCGGTAACAACCTGAAGGTAATCGGAGAAATCACCTTCCCAATGTTGTTCCCTGAATTGCCGTTGGTCCTGAAGCTCGTCGATGAGAGAAACGATCTCCTGACCGAAACTCATGAGCCTCTCCCGTCAGTTTTTAGTTTTTAAATGGTCTCGTCCGCCAGTTCCCGAGGGCCGCTGCCCTTACTTCCATGATAGGAAGGCATTTCACGATTGTCAATCTAAAGGAAGTTGGGTTTTTTGGACTTTTGTGAACTGTATCGCAAAAGGACTTGCTATCGGTTGCGAGGTGTGCGTGTTGGGATGAGAGGAGTGACGTCCGGGGCCACGACCCAATTGAAGTCGCAAAACGGTGTGATGCAACATCGAGTACTTCTTGCTGCGGTTCGACATCGGCGGCTTTGAGGAGCTCACCGCTCCAACGGACGAGCCCAACGTTTCCAGCGCGGTCTTTTTCAAAGAACAAATCAATGCGGCACAAGGCCGCGCCCCATCGGCCAGGCTCACAAATCACAACGTCTTTGACTTCCCGGGGCTCCACATCCCGATGGGAGTGGCCCATGAGCACCACGTCGATGCCGGGCACTTCTGTCAACATACGAAAAACCTGATTCTCGTGCTCGGTCTCGTTGGAACGGCGCGTTTCTAGATCCCGCTCTAGCGCCTGGTGCGTGAGAACGACGACCGCATCCACCTTCTCCTTCTCCCGCAAAAGAGGGACGATTCGACGGGCCGTCTCCACGGTGTCGAGAAAACCGAGACCGGCGTAATGTTCCGGCGTCTCCCAGTTGGGTATGTTGGGCGTCGTCAGCCCGAGGATTCCCACTCGAATCCCTTCCAGTTCCTTGACAATGTAAGGTTTGAAATAGGGAGACCCGTCTTCAGCATTAATAATGTTGGCGGAAAGCCAAGGAAAGCTGGCCTCTCGCGACGATTTGTCGATGGCCTTCAGCCCGAAGTTGAACTCGTGGTTGCCTACCGTCATGGCATCAAAGCCCATATGACTCATGACCTTCATGGTGGGATCGGGGGGAACGGGATTACGACGGTGGTGATAGTAGGCCAATGCTGAGCCCTGGATGGTGTCCCCAGCGTCGAGCAGGAGCACCGGGTGCCCCTCGGCACGGACCGATTCGACCCAGGTAGCAATCCGGGCCAGCCCTAAATCTGCAGGCCGGTTACGAAAATAGTCAAAAGGATAGATATGTCCATGGACATCGCTGGTTTGAAGAAGCGTGATTTGCTGCGCACCAGCCGATACCGAGAGAAGAATCATTAGTGGGAACAGGTATTTTGACATTCGAGCTCCTAATGGGGACAGGCAGTTTAACATGCTCAATGAATGACAGCTCGCATGTTAAATTGCCTGTCCCCACAACATCGATTACAATCAGGGTACTTTTTGAGCCCATCCTCTGAGGAACGAGCCATGCAATACCGTAGATTGGGGCGTAGCAACATACGGGTCTCCGAAGTCGGGTTCGGGGCCTGGGCAATTGGAGGTCCTTTACAGGTCGGATCCCAGCCTTTTGGCTGGGGACCTGTGGACGAGGCTGACGCTCGAAGCGCCATACGGAAAGCGCTGGAGCTCGGGATCAACTTCTTCGATACCGCCGACGTCTACGGTCTCGGCCGAAGTGAAGAGCTCCTGGGTGAGGAGCTCAAGGGCCGAGACGCCGTCATCGCCACGAAGGCCGGCAAAATCCGCAGTGAGGAGGGAGAAAATCGTCGAGATTTCTCGAAACAATACCTCACCGAAGCCGTAGAAAAGAGCCTGAAACGCCTCCAGCGCGACACGATTGATGTCTTCCAGCTCCACAATCCCTCGGAAGAGGACATCCGCAATGGAGAATGTATGGAGGCTCTCGAAGAGCTTCGCCAAGCCGGCAAGATTCGAGCCACAGGCGTTTCCCTCCACGGTCCCGAAGAGGGCCTGGCGCTTCTCACCGGACCGGTGCCACCTGATACGCTACAACTCGGTTACAATCTCATCAACACACGGATGGCCAAAGATGTGCTACCGCTGGCACTCGAGGAGGATGTCGGTGTCATATCTCGGGTGCCCTTCCAATACGGCGTTCTGACCGGCAAATTCGAAAACGATGCCACGTTCCACGAAGACGATCACCGGACCTGGTCCCTCAAGCCCGAGATCATCGAACGCGGGAATCAACTCCTTGAAAAGCTCTCGCCTCAAATGAAGGAGCACGGACTCAAACCAGCCCAATTCGCTCTCAAATTCGTACTAGCTCACCCTAGTATCTCGGTCACCATTCCCGGCGCGAGGAAGCCTGAGCAAGTCGAGGAGAACGCTTCTGTCTCGGATGGCAGACACCTTCCCCCGGATTTGATCCGATCAATAAGCGACATGCAGGTGTCCGCTTAAGATCTGCCAAATCCTGAATCCTCTTAGTTCCTATAGAGTTGCACAGCACGCCTCTTTACGATACATTTAAACCATCAAAATCCCAGCCTTTACACGGAGACGGCGTCGATCCCAAAGCGCCGCGTTGGATGAGTCGTGAACCTTAAAGAATTCCTCTTGAGCCGCCCCAAGGTCATCGCCCGAACCAAGTTGGGAGATCGTTTCAAGGGCTACCTTCAGGATGGTCGAGCCCTCATGCGTGGTGACCTACGCATGCAAAGCTTCGAAGGAAGGGATTTACCCCTTGATCTGGAACAGCTCAAAGGTATCTTCTTCGTCCGCGATTATCAAGGCGACAAAGAATACCTAGAGGACAAAACCTTGACCGGCGAGCCGGAGCGGAAAGGGTTACGCGTTCGCATCCGTTTCGAGGACAACGAGTCGATGGAAGGCGTCGTCGAGAACTCTCTGGAGATTATTCAGGCGAACGGCTTCTTCTTCTGGCCGGCCGATCCAAAGGCCAACAACGAGCTCATTTTCGTCGTGAAATCAGCTCTGCTAGGTTTTCGAGTCCTCGGAGTTTAATCCTGAGCGTAGCCCGCAACGTAGAGATCAAAGCGAGAGTCGGCGATCTCGATACGCTCCGCAGCACAGTCGAGCAGATGGCCGATCACGGCCCCGAGATCATTCACCAGGAGGACATTTTTTTTCACTGCGATAGTGGTCGCCTCAAACTTCGACGTTTCTCCGACACTGCCGGAGAGCTCATCTTTTACCAACGTCCGGACGGCAGAGAACCTTTGGAGTCCCAATATTCCCGCTCGCCGACGACGGACCCGGACGGCATCACCGAAGTACTGTCGAAGAGCCTAGGCGTGAGGGGGATCGTCAAAAAGACGAGAACGCTCTACTGGTCAGGGCAAACACGTATTCATATCGACGAGGTCGAAGGCCTGGGCTCCTTCATGGAGCTGGAAGTCGTCCTCGAGCAACACCAATCGACGACTGAAGGTACTCGCATCGCCAATCACATCATGCAGATACTCGAGATCGAAAAGGACGCGCTGATCGAAGTCGCCTACATCGACCTCTTAGAACAGGCCACAGATGAAAGAACTCAAGAACCCAAGAACTCAAGAATTCAAGAATGAATTTGTGGGCCGGCATGGCCGGCCTTTTTATTTCGGAATTAGTTGGAGTGTGGATGAGATTCTTGAATTCTCGAGTTCTTGTGTTCTCGAGTTCTCTACAAAACCACCCTGTCCTTTCCCACCCGCCGAGTGATCCGCTCGCGATCCAGCCACTCTAAAAGAGGGATAGCATACTTTCGAGTGACACCGGTAAGCTCTTTGAAGAAGGCGACGTCAATGGGATCGCCTTTCTTCTTGTGCCGGCCAATCGAAACCTTGAGCTCGTCCAGGGCTACTCGATGAAAGACCATCCCCGCCGTCAACTTCACGAGCTTGCCTTCCTGGAGAAGGAGTCGCTCGATCCGCTGCAGGAGCTTCGGATCCTGCTTACTGGATGTGGCCATTTCCGCAATAGAAGACGGTTGATAGCGAGCTTTTTTGTAGGCCTCGAGCAAGAATTCAGCCGCGCTTTCTTCTTCTCGGTTGAGATGAACCCGGTGATCCGCCGTGGCGACGCGATCTCGCTCCGCGCGAATGTTGCCGTCTCGAGCTAAACGCCCGAGAACCCATTCAAATATCTCGTTCGGGGC
>JAUVQL010000011.1 GCA_030598165.1 Acidobacteriota bacterium
TCGATCAAAAGGAGAATATATTCTTAGTCTACAAAGAAGGGTGGCATCAACTCGAATCATCGCCGGAAAACCCCGCCATAGAATGGCAGTGGACCAAGAAAGAAGCTGTTTGCTCCTTCAAGAATCCCAAAGTAGATACGGTTCTCTATCTGGACGCAGACACCAATGTAAAGGCCTTCGACGGGCCTCTTACCGTCACCCTCAGCGTTGGAGAAAACGAGATCACACAATTTGAGGTGTCGAAACGGGATCGCTTTTTGAAAAAGATTCCGATTCCAGCAACGTCACTCGGGAACGAGGATTGGGTCGACCTCCGCATCATCAATGAATCTGCCTTCGTGCCGACCGACAAAGGCTTGGGCTCTGACACACGCGAGCTCGGGCTCCGTGTGTATCACCTCTATGTGGCACCCGGCCAGCCTGGCACCTAGGGGCCGACCAAGAATAACACCCCAGTTTGGGACGCCAGTAAAGCAATGGGGCGTTTTTTGAACGTCGCACCCAGGATTAGGTGGCAAGATTTCTTATTCTTGAATTCTTGAGTTCTTGAATTCTTGAGTTCTTTGGCTGGGAGCGCCTGGTTGACCTACGCGCGACCTAGTCTTCTTCTTCCAGGTCAATCGTAATCTTGAGTCGTTTCTTCCGGTCGGCAGGCCGAGCCGGCAAATCGACTCGCAATGACTCAGCGGTTTTTTGCCGCGATTCCAGATCTAAAAACCGGAGATCCAACAAGAGCTGGCTTGCTCTCTCGAGTGAGTTAGGCGGAAGTACGACTCTCACGCTCCGCTCGTAGTCTCCCTGTGCGACAACCTCAACGCTCGAGGCTTTCTTTTGAGAGCGCGGAGTCTTGCCATGAGCAATCTGTCGAAGCTCCTCGAGCTCACGCTCGATGTCGATGCGCGATTTGGTGGTGATTTTTGAAACGCGCGACGGAGCTCGAGGTTCCTTCTGAACCGGTAGCGAGGGGGTATTACTTGCCGCGAATTCTACCTTGACTTCACTGGTACGTGGCTTCTTTACCGCAGCCGGTTCCTCCCTAGGCTTAAGAGGCATGGTCATCGACGTAGACGAAATCGAGCTCCTGGGTTTTTCAACCGAAGGTTCAGACGGGGCGTGTGTCGGGCGAACACGCCCGGTGAGAACAGCAGGCTCTGATCGCTCACCCTCACCGGAGATTCTTCGATGGACCGCAGCGAGTGTCTTTTTCGAAATGGCTTTGAGGGTTTCGAACACACCCAAGCCATGAAGGGCCGCGGCTTCGAATACGTCGTATCCTTTTTGATTGATGTAGCGATCGAGTGCGTCGACGGGATGGATGTTTCGGAGGTCCCTCTTGTTGTACTGGAGAACAAAGGGCAACTTGTCGATCGGTTGGCTCAGCTCCTCCAGATTTTGATAAAGGTTCTCGAGACTTTCGAGGTTGGCGTCCATGGCCGGAACCTGCGAGTCAGCAACGAAGACGATCCCATCGACACCTTTGAGGACGAGTTTTCGAGTCGTGTTATAGAAAACTTGGCCTGGGACGGTGTAAAGCTGGAGCCTAACTTTCATCCCACCAATCGTTCCAACTTCCAGTGGCAGCAGATCAAAGAATAGGGTTCGATCCGCTTCTGTCTCCAAGCTCACCATCTCCCCGCGGGAGTTGGGATTGGTCTTCGCGTGGATGTACTGCAGATTGGTAGTCTTTCCGCAAAGCCCGGGCCCGTAGTAAACGATTTTGGCCGAAGCCTGCATTGTTGTGTAGTTGAAAAAGACCACCGCTTTCGCCTTTATTCCTTAAATTTCAAAGAGATACGGAACATGTCATCTTAGCGAGACGCCTATTCGGAGTCAAATGCCGGACGGTCAAAACTTCAATGTCAGTCCGCCATAGAAGCGCCGTTGGTTCCCTTGTAGGGGATTGCCACGCAGTTGAATGAAGCGATACTCGATACGCCCATGAAGCGGCCCAACCAACCGTATGTAGGTTCCAAAACCGGGCATAGTGCAAAAGGAAGTTACACTTGCGTCGGCGGCGAGCTGTCTGTACACACCAAACCCGGTCGCCAGGTAAGGCTTCAGGCGTACGACTTCCACGGGCAAAACGAGAAGGATATTGCCGCTCCAGATGGTCAACGATGGGGATGTTATCTCCGCCCGTGCTCGGGAATACTCGCCCTCGAGAGTGAGAATCTCGGTAAAAAGTGAGACGCTAAGCGCAAAACCGATCCCCGCCCTGGAGTTCGGCGATGCATTCTGCAAGAAACCCGTCAGCCCTATCGCGTTGGCTGGCGGAGTTCCACCGAGTCCAAACAACAGTGCCACAGCCAGAACAGCCTTCCATTGCCCCATGATTTTCATTAGCTACGCGCCTCTCTATGGTCCTTGGCATCACTCATTCTTTGACGGGACTGCCTCTCATGTTCCTATGCTGAACGCCACAAAAGCGTCGGCCGAGCCTTTCTTTCCACATGATCTGTGAAAATGCTGTGGAGCAACACTCGTCCCGACCCAACTAGAAAAGGCCGAACACCACTTTGCACAAACCTTCAGCAAGTTCGGATCCTCTCTGGCCGTTGCTCACTAAGTAGGCATATTCGTGACCTCGCATCTTTCGCGCTAGAATGGCTGCGCCATGAGCTCAATTGTACGAGGTGTAAATCCGTGGAGAACGTAACCCTAATCACCGCCTTCATCGCCGGTATCATATCCTTCATTTCGCCCTGCGTCTTGCCCATCGTCCCGGGTTATATTTCTTTTATCTCCGGTGTCTCATTGCAGGAGCTCAAGGGCCAAGCCGAAGTCAGTCAAGAAGATAAGAAAAGACTGCGGCGACTAGTCGTCGTGAATAGTCTTTTTTTCGTGCTGGGCTTTTCTCTTGTGTTCATCGCCATGGGAGCCTCTGCAACCTATATAGGGCGCTGGTTTCACGAGAATCGAGTTCTTCTCGCCCGAGTTGCCGGAGTCATCATCATCATCTTCGGGCTCCACACGATGGGCATCACACCCATCAAATGGCTCAACTATGAGACACGTTTTCATGCCAACAAAAAGCCACTCGGTGTCCTCGGCTCCTTGTTGATCGGATTGGCCTTCGCCTTTGGGTGGTCTCCTTGCATCGGCCCCATTCTCGCTGGTGTGCTTGCTATGGCTGCCACCCAAGAGACGGTCCGCGAAGGTGTGGCTTTGCTGGCTGCGTACTCATTAGGACTCGGCCTCCCGTTCATCGCAACCAGTTTGGCGATCAACAGTTTCATGAATGTTTTCTCTCACGTGAAAAAACATATGAGGATGGTGGAAATCGTTGCCGGCATTTTGTTGATAGCTGTCGGTGTTTTGGTAGCCACAGACCAACTCCAGGCCTTGGCTCGCTACTTCACTTTCCTGCCGGTGCTCGGATAAGGAGCCACCGGTAGTTCTCCCCTCCGTGCTCGGTGTGATCGGCGCACGAAATCCATGTGCTATCATAGGGCCTCGGCTGGCGTGTAGCAGCAGCATTTTGACTGATATCGGCTTTGGGTCAGGTGGTGAGAAACATTGTCAATGTTGCTTTGGTGTCACTGTCATTAGCAACCGTGAGCGGCAACGAGTCCACCAATACTCAGCAAGAAGAAGCTCTCAGACGACGAACGTTGGAAGCTGGTGCATTATGTCCGGGAGCTCGGCAGAAAGTAGGCCAATCAATGGACCATTTTTCCCAGCCGGCCCCAGCGGATCTGGTTGAAGAAGCCTATGAAGAATTTCTGTAAGCGACTGCTACCTTGCTGTAAATCGACGGAAGTGTTCTTTTCGAAGGACCACCACACGACTAGCGGGCTGCCAATGATTTGTTCCCTTGGCAAGGGTCCCCAGTACCTACTGTCGTAGCTTCGGTCACGGTTGTCACCCATAACAAAGAAATGATTGACTGGAATCTCAACAGGCCCCAAAACGTCGCGAGGTCGGCGATCACTGCGAGATGGGTTCTTGAAGACTGCGTACGGTTCATCCAACGGTTTCCCGTCGATAAAAACCTGTTTGGAGCGGATCTCAACTATTTCGCCGGGAAGCCCAATGACCCTTTTGACGTAGTATCGGAAACTGGTAGGCTCATCAAAAAACCGAAAAATAACGATGTCCTTACGTTTGATGCCGACATATGGCAACATGCCCGAGCGGTCCGCCATGAGGTAGTCTCGAAAAGTGAACTTGTTGATGAAAAGATGATCACCGGGCAACAGAGTGTCTTCCATACTTCCTGTCGGAATCTGGACAGCCTCCGCCAAGAAGGATCGCATAAAAAGGACGACAATGACTGCAAGGATGAAGGATTCGAAGTACTCGCGCAGGATTCGCCTACTGTCCATGGACGTCGACGAAGGGTAGCCGCTAATCCAAAGAAAAGCAAAACGACTTCCAGTCTCATGCAAATCGACATGGAAGTTCCCGATGTGAGGTACGAGTTATGAAAGCCGTGTTATCGATTCTTGTTGGTGCTGCGTTAATGACATTAGCTTGTGGAAGCGGCTCCTCTCCGGCAAGTGACGAGAAGAAGCCCGCCCCTCCGTTGGAGCTCGAACAAGTCGATGGAAGTGAGACTTTTTCCCTCGATAAGCAGAAGGGCAAGGTCGTTCTGATTGATTTCTGGGCCACCTGGTGTGCCCCGTGTATCTCGGAACTACCACACCTGCAAAAACTATCCGAAGCATATGACCCGGATGAGTTTGCTATGATTGGAATCGTTCTCGAGTCCGGCGACCGAGAAGATATCGAAGAGTTCATCGAGAAGCGGAGTATCACATACCCCAACCTACTTGGAGAAGAGGGGTCAAAAGAATCTTTTGGACCGTTTCTGGGCTATCCCACGAAATACCTCATCGACAAAGACGGCTATGTCGTCAAGAAATACTTCGGGGTGGTCGGAGATCAAGTCACGAAGGATGTGGAGCAACTCATACGTACGGGAACCCTTTGACCCCATCCCAGTCGAGCTGAACCCGAGGCGCCCTACGGCTTCGCACCCGCCTATGAAGCGCCGCAGCTGAATTGACACTTTTCCGGCAGGCAGAGTATCATTCTCCTATCGTAGAGCTCGCTTTCGAGCGAAATCTAATAAGCGCGCCAAGTTGGATGAGACTCGTTTTGGAAGCGAGTCCCACTATTACGGGTGGAGTGTTCTGTGCAAGACGACAAAGCGACCATTCTTGATTCCACCGCCGCCTTCGAAGGTAAGATGGTAGGCAGCAACATCACCGTACAAGGCCGTTTCAAAGGAGACCTCGAGGCCTCCGGCGTCCTTCGCATCGTTGAAGGTTCCGATATCGACGCCACGATCAAAGCCGCCAGGGTGGAGATTAGCGGGAACTTCCGTGGGGAAGTCGAAACGGATTTACTCCAACTTTTGGAACGAGGGCGTGCGTCGGGAACCTTCCGCGCCAAAAAGTTGAGTGTCATGGAAGGTGCCAAGATCAATGGCGAGCTCGAAGTTGGTGAGCCTAGGCCTAAAGGTTCGGCAAAGAGTCAATCTCCTTCTTAGTGCCGATTGTAGCCGAAGCACAATTAGGCGGCTTCAGAACCAGGCCGGACTCGCGCTCGAAAAGCGTCGACAGAATTCGCAGTCGATTCACGAGACTAGCCTGAGAAGGTGAAACGTGGCAAAAAAAACCAAGAAAAAGGCGAAGAAAAAAGCGACTCCGAAGAAGAGATCGCGCGCAACGACTAAGAAGAGCACCAAGGTCAACAAGACTACAGAGATCGTCTTTTCTTACGCGGAGATCGATTTTCTACGGAAAATCACAAAAAAAGACTTCGATCCGGCCTCGGCTAGAGATCGAGAGGCTCGGTTGTCTCTGCGCGACAAGCTACTCGATATCAACTTCGACGAAAAGGCGATGGAAGGTGGCGGCCTGATCGTCCTCGAGTTGACACGCCCCGCGGTGGCTTTTCTTCAACGCATCACGAAAGAGGTCTATAGCTTCATCACCGCAGAAGAGCGGCGGGCTCGTCTCATCCTGAGGGAGAAGATCCTGATCGCCGTTGAGAAGCTCACCGGACGAAAGGTCAAAATCGAAGACTAGATCTCTTCTTAATTGACTGCTTGACTGCTTGACTGCTCGACCGCCCGACTGCTTCAGTTCAACTGGATCTTCAGTGGCGCGTCCAGCCGAACATTCACTTCCGTACCGACGGGCAGTTTGATTTCTTCGCCTGTCGTCGTCAACACGACGGCAGTTCCCCCTGCACCACCAATGGCCGCACCGATTGCCGCTCCTTTTTTGCCCCCGATGATTCCACCCACTAGGGCGCCGACGCCGGCACCACCGCCAATGATGGTTGCGTCTTTTTTCTTGCCCGAGCTAGCCTCCTTGTCGACATAGCTCGTTTTCATGTCCATAACGCCGGCCTGCGTACTGAGTCTATCGAATGTAAATGCCAAGCGGGCTCTTCCCTTGACCTTGCCGGACGCCTGAACTTCAGTGACCCGACCTTCCACATAGGTACCTTGAGAAAGAACCGGTTCGCCTTTCAGGTAGACAGGGGAGAGTGTGCGAGCTTGGATTTCGTCACCGACACGATTGACCGAGGTGTCGAGAGCCGTGAGCAGTTCAAGCTCGAATACCGTCCCTTCCGAAATCGTCACCTCGATGATCTCGGGCTCGGGAGGAGGCGGTTCCTCGTGAGGTGCTCGAGCTTCGGCGGCTGGAGGCGGCGAAGAGCTCGGCCTCTCGGGCCGGCCCTTCTTAGCGGCAGGCTCAGAGGATTCGGCGGAAGGGTCCTCTATTGGAACCGCCTGGTTTTCGTTGAGGTCCCCGTTGTTGACGTCCGCGCCGCCGCAGGAGCCAAGAGCAAAGACCAAAACGAGGATCATCAATGGCGAGACGAAATACTGAAACCGCTCCAACATGACAGCCTCCTTTACAGAATGCTCTGTGGTCACGAGCCTCATTCTCCGGCACACCTATAACATGATCAACCAAAGGCGCACCCGCCGCAGTGATATAGATCATTCGGGCGCGCCGCCCGAGGAATTCAAGAACTCAAGAACTCAAGAACTCAGGAAGAAAAGGAGCTGCTATGTTACACTGTGACACCAAGATACCCCTGGTCAGGAGATTAACGTGAACATTACGAGCGTTCGCCTCGAGTTTCCTTCCGATAGCAATATTATTCTTGGGATGTCCCACTTCATCAAAACCGTAGAAGATCTCTACGAGGCCATGGTCACTTCGGTGCCCACCGCTCGCTTTGGCATCGGATTCTGCGAAGCTTCGCAGGATCGCCTGGTGCGGGTGGATGGCAACGACGAAGAGCTCGAGAACCTCGCCGCCAGAAACGCTTTAGCAATTGGTGCAGGCCACAGCTTCCTAATCATCATGAAGGAAGCCTTCCCCATCAACGTTTTGCCTCGTATAAGGGAGTGCCCGGAAGTCTGTCGTATATTCTGCGCCACCGCGAATCCCGTTGAGGTGCTCGTGGTCGATACAAAACAAGGACGTGGCATCGTTGGCGTCGTTGACGGTCTAGGTCCCTTGGGAATAGAGGCCGAAGAAGACATCAAGAAAAGAAAGAGCTTTCTGAGACAAATCGGCTACAAACGATAGGTTACTGTTCGACAAACTTGTAGATTGTCGGACGATACATCAAACGGACGATCGTCGGCGACTCACCGGCCCGGTTGATTCTCAGGCTGACGCCCTCTCCATCACTTTCACTGAGCTCCGCTGCAAAATCTGCGTCAGTAGCCGACAGCATCTTTTTGTCACTGGTTGCGGCCACCACCAACACATCCAACGAATCTGAGAGTGCCTTCAATTCCGTAACTTTGGCCTTGGTGGAAGCGTTCGACTCTAGCTTTTCCAGGGAGTCGATGACGACAACTCCCGTCGCATCTTCTGCGGACTCGACTAACTGTCGTCCCAAATCCCTGAGCTGGTCGAGGTTAGTACTCGCAGAACCCTCGACGACGAAAACGCGCTTCAACCAGCCTGCAGCTTTGCGACCATTCCGATCCACTGCCTCCCAGTCTTGCGAATCCTTCTTGAGTCGACCTCTTTCGATGTCTTTCGCGGGGACGCCCGACAGACGGGCTAGAGTCCATATCCGGAGGAGCGCTTTTGTCGTTCCAAAGGATAGGAAGAGGCATGGAACCTTCGTCTTGATCGCAATTTGATCAGTGAGCTGCTTCAAAAAACCAGCGCACCGTTCTTGGTCTTCATCGACCAGAACCATGAGGCCAGTCGAAAGTCCTCCCGCTTCTTCGTCGATACCGACGAAGCCTGTCTCGAAGCTTTTGCCCTGTCGCGAGGCAAGGTCGTCCAAATAGTCCGCCCAATCATCCCCTTCAGAGGATAAGGCGGTGGACTTTGCCTTCTTAGGTGCGGCCTTTGCTGGAGCCTTGACCGGCGGACCCGTCTTGCTGACGATCTTGGGCGTTGCTGTTCTAGACTTGACCTGAGTCACGTTTACGGCGGGACTGGACGAAGAGGCAGCGCCCTTTGACTGACCCGAATCCTTAGACGCTGGCTTGCTCTTGGGTGGCGCCACGACATCCGGAGAGCTCGATGACGACGCTCGCTCTCGACTTCCGGCCGTATCAGCGGTATTCACCTCACCGCGGGACCGTTCCTTCATGTGCTTAATCCACTTGTTCAGCTCCTCTAGTTCCGGTAATTCGCCACGGAAGAAATCCTCTATGAACCAGTCTTCGGGAACGTCGATAGATTTGTGACGGAGCTCTTCCTCCAAGGCGGTGTAGACCACGTAGTCCCCGCGACGGTGCATTTCGATGATTTCAGTAAACAACGCTTTGTTGACAGGAAAGTAGAAATCGTCCTCAGAAAGTGTATCGAGGATCCGGTACTTGAGCTCGGAGCCAGTTGCGTTCACCGTTAAGCAGAGCGTTCGGAGAACCGAAGTCTCGAGGTTAAGCAGATCGCTGTAATCACCCATACCCATTTGGGGGGATTGCTCCGATGTCTCGGACATCTTTGCCTCCTGAATGTCACACTCACTTAAACTGTTGTCGGATTTAGTGTTATGCTATATATGCTAGCAGGCACTGTCGAAAGGTGCAAGCATCAATACGATGCACCGAGGCTGACTCGAGACCCGCATGGAAAATGACGCCACACAAGCGGATTTCATCAACCTGCGCAAGCTATCTCTCGTTTGCCGGTCCGATATCCACTAGCTTAGGCTGGCTTCTGCCTGGGAATGTGGTGTATACTCCGAAGTAGGTAAACCCTGTAAACACAACTGGTAACAATGCAATTCGGCCACGACAACGAGCTGATCGTCGGCAATCGCACCTACAAGGTGACAACAGACCTGCGTGCCGGCGATGTTCCCTTCATCGAGACAACGGTATCCTGCGCCGAGGAGACCATGTTCCGAGAAGCCACGGAAATCCTCGATTTGAGGCCGCTTTCGGAGTATCGCGAAGAGGTCCTTCGACGGCTGGCGTCCCAACATCAGCGGATTTTCGAGCAAATCAAAAAAGGCGAGCTCATTGGCCCAGGGAAGGAAGACCGAAAGACGGCGTCTATCGACGACAGATTGTCACATGCCGTTTCTTGCTTGGCTTCCGGCGACTTAGAGTCGGCCGAATTGGAGCTCCAACAACTGCTTTCAGAGGATGCCCAAGTCGCTGAAGCAAGAGAGCTCTATGATGTAGCGGAGCGTCTGCGCTCGGGCACAAAAGCAACCGGCAACCTCGATGACTTCAAGTCGGCAGCTGAAGTATTTGCGGCTGGTAAGCGAGGTCGTGCCATAGAACTATGGAAAAGTTGTCTGGCAAGCGAACCGTCAAACCGGAGCAACCAGCTCGTAGTGCTCCTTTCCACAACGCAATCCGCCGATCGGCGAAAGGCGTGGACACAAGAAATACTAGCTTTGGGAAGCACCCTCTTGGCACAAGGACAAACGGCAGAGGCCTACGCTTTGTTGCTCGTTGCGCAGTCGGCCGAGCAGCAGCCTCAATCCAAGACCCGAGGGCCGACCGGCCCGCCGCCCCCCGCTCTTTTGGAAAACACATCCGACACACAACCACCTGAGGTATACGCTTCAGCACTCCATTCAGCCGATGCTGAATCTGACGAGCCATCTCCCCCATCCGAAACACCAAGTGTCA
>JAUVQL010000166.1 GCA_030598165.1 Acidobacteriota bacterium
AGGCTCCTCAAAATCCAAACCGGCTCGAGGGGGTGTAGCCAGTAGCCGTAGCCGATTACATCTTTCTCCAGAAGAGCCAATCGCCGACCGATCTCTTGCAAGTCACGATATGAAAATTCGGTTTCGTATCCCCATGGCCACGAGCCTTTTCTGATGTGATGGTGCTTGGCAATCGTGTAGGCCGTGTATTTTTGAGGTACGCTGATGACGAGTCTTCCGTTGCGGCTGAGCACGCGGATCTGCTCTATGAGGACGGGTTCGACGTTTTCAAAGTGTTCCAGGACACCTTGACTGAACACCATGTCGAACCGCGCGTCCGTAAACGGAAGGTGGTGAATATCCGCGTTGACGAGTTCGATTTTGTGGTCGTATGGCTCCGAAATCTTTCTGGCGACCTTCAATGCTTCCCGAGACAGGTCTACGCCACATGCTAGACAATTAGCGCGCTCCGTCACTATCAGCGAATCGATGGCCGTGCCGCATCCGATTTCAAGGGTGCGTAACGGCTCGGCTTCGGCTTGGCCAAGATGCTTGACAATCAACTCGAAGAAACGACGTCGTTCGCGTTTGTGTCGAGCAATGATGTCAGGCATGTCCCGAGAAAACTCGTCGCGGTAGATGCGATCGAAATCCTGAACAGTCCCATAGCGGTGCTCGTCAGGATGCGAGTGATCAATTCCCTCCCGGTTGTTGAAACCCAGCATCGAAGCGAGCCTTTCTTCATTTTTAGAGAAGAGTCCGTCAAGCATGTCCTGCATGTTTGATCGATGTGTTCCGCCCCATAGAATTTTGTCGCACGTCGGACACTGCTTGAACTGGTTCTGTGTGGAAAAGACGTAAGGAGGAACTTTCTCTTCAACCTCTTCGCGCGACACCGATTCCAGTACAGCATTGCAGTCCACGCAACGTGTGAAGACGGTCCGGTCTGGGTCGATCCGGTAGGTTTCCACCACTTGGCGCAGTTGCTCACGGAAATTATCACTTTCAATGAACAAGCGTGGCGGTTCGTTGCCACCGAAAGCGAGGGGTTGGTCTCGGGTCAGTAGAATCCGCTTTTCTCGCCGTGCTAGCGCAAGCAGCTCGTGATCATCGAGCGAAGTGTCGTAACTGACATCGACTCCCAGGACTCGGAGCCATCGAGCGAGCTTTCCTACCATGGCGTCAGCCACGAATCGGTGTGCTCCAGATTCAACCACGACGTGGGCCGAAGGTGTTCGGAAGATGACTAGCGTTGGGGAGAAGGAGATCGGGTGACGCTGCTTCTAGTGCTTTTCGAGTGACGTAAGCGCTCATGACGCCAATCGTGAAGCTTCCCGTTTTTTGACCCATGGCTATGTCCTCGGGTCGATCACCAACGTAGACGGATCTCGAAACGCGAGCTCCCATCCGCTCGAGAGCGGTTGTGAGGGGTGCGGGATGGGGCTTCTTCTCTTTGGTGTCTTCGCAGTACACCCGCGCGGAGAAAAACTCCTCGAGTCGGTGTCGTTCGAGCTCTGGGATGACGCGATCACGGTTGCCACTTGTCACGAGTCCGATGGCATATCCGCTTCGGGTTAGGGTTTCCAGAGTCGCACGAGCGAAGGGATAGAGCTCGGGAGGGTATTTCCCATAAGTCCGGCGCCAAATCTGATCCGCTCTATCCCATTCCGGCTGGGGGATGCCTAGGCGCCGATAGGTCTCGTACCAGTTGGGGTTGTAAGTTTCGTGGAAGCGTTCTTGGTTACCCGTTATCCCAAAATGCCGGAAGACGGCCATGGAGGCCTTGAATCCTGAAGGGAAGGAGTCTAAGAGCGTGCCGTCCCAGTCGAACAGGATAGCATCGACATTATCCACCCTGTCAGTCTATTACGACACGCGGTGTCGTACCAGGACGACGAATTTTGAGCTCACACCGGATGTCACCTGCATAACAAGTTTACAGTTGTGTTTGTGAGGGTCGAAGTTTGCAGACTGTTAAAGGCTTATTTAATAGCGACTTATGTTGTTTTGATGTTTCTCGGTGTAGTGGTACGTGAATTGCTAATATGGATAGAAGTTATATAGCTGAAAAAAGAAGGAGGTTCTGATGCCACGCTCGATTTCGAGTACCATGGAAGTGACCCTGTCCCGCCCGCTTTTGGGTGGTCCGAAAGGTATCGCCGTCAGCCCGTCGTGGCTGCGTCGTGGCCTTGCTTCTTTTCTGTGGGCTTCGAGCCGGTCCATGGCATCCCTCCACCAGCGCGCCGCCTCCTCCTTGAAAAAGGTGTGTCCGCCGAACGACGTCACCGATGGCACGCGACTTCAGCTAGCCGGGTCTTTCGTGCAATATCTCTTCGAGAGACATGGCATGAATCGTCTTCGTCGCTTCTTTCACGGCGCCGACAAAGTGGGTATCGAGTCTGCGGCGCGAGGAGCCTTTGGAAGAGGTTTCTTCGAGCTCGAGCTCGAGTGGGAATCGATGCTGAGCGCAATGGACATCTGAAAAGAGGGTATGGGGGAAGTACTTTATCGTTCCAGCCTCGAAAGCCCGATCGGGCAGCTCGAGCTGCTGAGCACCAAGAATGGGCTAGCCGTTGTGCATTTAGGTCGGGCAACTCGCCGCCGTCTCGAGGGATGGGCACGAAAGTTTTTCCCTAACGCCGCTATTGTCGATGCCCGTAAAGAGCACGCTACATTTGCCAGGCAGCTTGGTGACTATTTTACGGGTCGAAGACGAGTATTCGACCTTCCTCTCGATTTACGCGGTAGCGAGTTTCAAAGAGCGGTCTGGGCCGAAGTCGAGCGCATTCCGTTTGGGTCTACCATCGCGTACGGAGATATAGCTCACATGATAGGCCGCCCGCGAGCGAGTCGGGCTGTGGGGGCGGCCAACGGAGCCAATCCTGTTCCCATCGTCATTCCCTGTCATCGCGTCATAGGTTCTAATGGCTCTCTCACCGGCTATGGCGGAGGCCTTGCGAGGAAACGGTGGTTGCTCGCGCATGAGGGGGTCCTCGGCGCGGAGCCTATCCAGATGGGGCTCTTCCGCTCCCGTTCGGCAAAGGCCGCGAACTGACGGCCCGCTCGTGTTCCAGGACGGTGCGCGGATTAGACAACCAGCCTGCGGATCGGGCATACTCCCCGCGTCACATTTGCTGGTACATTACAGGAGGTCCTTGAATGAATCTGAACAAGTTTCTCGTCGGCGTTGTCTGCTGCGTGGCGGTTTTCGCGTCCCATACCGGCTTTGCTCAAGAAAATCCGGTGGTCATCATCGAGACGAGCCTGGGTAACATCACAGTCGAGCTCAACCAGGGGCGCGCACCCATCAGCGTGGAGAACTTCCTACGTTATGTCAAGGAAGGCTCCTACGATGGGACCATTTTCCACAGGGTCATTCCGAATTTCATGGTTCAGGGCGGTGGATTCACCGCTGACATGACCAAGAAGCCCGTCCATGAGCCGATCAAGAACGAGGCGAGGAACGGTCTCAAGAATAAGAAGGGCACCCTCGCTATGGCACGCACGGGTGAGGTCAATAGCGCCACGTCCCAGTTCTTCATCAATACGAAAGACAACGCCTTCCTCGACAATAAAGGAATGACGGCAGACGCCTTTGGTTATGCCGTTTTCGCGAAAGTGATCGAGGGGATGGATGTGGTCGTGAAGATCGAGAAGGTCAAGACCGGGAGCAAGGCCGGCCACAATGATGTTCCCATCGAAGCGGTGACCATCAAGACGATTCGCCTCAAGACCGAGTAGGCATAGTCTCACTCGAAGCTATATGACTATTTGAGGCACATGGAGTATGGATGCTTCTACATGGGATCAGATTCCCGTCGAAAAGGTCACGGATATGATCCGGCGGCAATTGGTCACCGGGAAGAACGAAATGATGGCCCGCGTCCTATTGGACAAAGGGGCGTTGGTACCGACACATTCGCATGAGAGCGAGCAGATCACTTATATCCAGGAGGGTGCTCTGCGCCTGTGGATCGGTGAGCCTGCGAAAGAGGTCGTGTTGAGGGCCGGTCAGTTCGTCGTCATTCCGCCAAACGTGCCTCACAAGGCCGAAGCCCTAGAGGATACTGTCGATATTGATATCTTCAGCCCGATTAGGCAGGACTGGCTGGACGGTACGGATACTTACTTTCACAAAACGTGAACGCGGTCCTCGGTCAAGAGATCGACAGGAGGCTGCAAACACGACAATGCCCTCTC
>JAUVQL010000034.1 GCA_030598165.1 Acidobacteriota bacterium
GTTGCTCGTCTCTCCCCGTTTTGGACGAGCGGTCCCCCGAAGAGATTCTCGGTTACAACGAAAACGGTGTCCCGAACTGATGGTCCTGGATACCTCGGCCTTATTGGTGATTCTTCTCGACGAGCCGGAATCAGCGAAATTCCGACTTGCCGTGGAGGCCGATCCTGTACGCTTGGTCTCTGCGGCGTCATTGCTGGAAACGGCGATGGTTATCGAGACGCGGTTTGGAGAGTCCGGCGGAAGAGAACTGGACTTACTCGTTCACAAAGCTGATATCCACGTCGTTTCAGTGGACCTCGAACAGGTCGAAATCGCACGTCACGCCCTTCGACACTTTGGGAAAGGTCGCCATCCCGCCGGCCTCAACTATGGCGATTGCTTCTCCTACGCCTTGTCCCAAGCGTCCGGTGAGCCTCTTCTCTTCAAAGGTGAGGACTTCACCAAGACCGACATTGAGTCGGTGTCTGCTCCAAGCTAGGCCAGCGAGCTGATCTGACCTCCCGAAGCGATCCCCACTCCTTGCGGTGGCAAAAGTCAAAGCACGTCCCGTTTGATTTGAATTGCTGCGACCACGAGCCCGGCTTGATTTGAAGCCGCATGAATTTCCCGGACTAAACCGTGTTCCTATTTCGAGGCCAGAAATAGAGTCCGAGCGTGACGAAGAGGAGTACGACGACGGCACTCACCAACAGCCATTGAGGTGCTCTGAGATAGATGATCTTTTCCAGGTAGTACGTAATGTAAGAACCCTCGTAGGATTGGACTCCTGCCCTGACCCAGAGCCACTGTTCGAGATAGGTGAGAGGGCAGATCCATCCCCAGGTCTCAATCGCCAAGCTGTAGAGCAAAGCGGCTAAATGCACGTACTTCCATCGGCGGGTCCGCCAAAGGAAGAACGCACCCGTGACGACGAAAACGATCCATGAGAAGTGCAGAAGCACCACTGCTTCCGCCGCCCATTTGTAAAAGCCCTGCACATTCGGCTCCTGTTACATTTTACCCTTTGGCGTCTCTCGTCTGGCCACTGACAGCGTATACTTGTGCCTCGACGTAAAACATCATGACACCTGCAACGAGTTCCCAGGGTACGGATCCCCAAGATAACGAGCCGTTTAGCGGAACTTTTTTGCTGTGACATGTATCCAAACAGATTGGGAAGGTATGCGCATGTTACGAGATGAGGTGAACCAGCGGTGCGGTAAGAAGTGGATGGTAGGAACGGCCGTGACGGTCATGATGACGACTGCGATTGGCTTTGGGTCCGCTCGCGAGAGTCGAGCACGAGAGACCTCTCCCTCTGTCCAGGAATCGATTTCAGCCACAAAGAAACTGCACTCGGTCATTGAGGCGGCATGGGAGACTGGGCCCGACCTTGTCGAGAGCTTATCCAGGCTCGATGCGGAAGCGGCTCTCGACCAGTCCTTTCGGGGTGTGGGCTCGCCGTATGTCCAATTCCAAATGGAGGGTATCGGCCCCGGCTTTGACAATCAGCCCAATGCCCAACGGAACCTAAGTCTGGGAACGCCCTTCGATCTTCCCTGGCAGTTCACTAAATCACGAAAGCTCGGGGGCGAGCTCGAAGGTTGGCAGAGTATTGCGGCCGAAGCCGCGCGACTTCAGGTGGCTCAGCACGTGACCGTTACGTGGCTGCGATTGGCAGCTCTCGAGGAAATGATCGGGGTCGAGGAACGCCGTTTGAGCCGAATGGATCAAGCGCTCCGCCTCCAATCGGAACGCTTCAATTTGGGCGAGGTCGCCGGCATGGAAGTCATGCAGCTCGAGCTCCAAAGGGCCCAGGATGCATCGATCCTGAGAGCTTTGCAGGCGCAGCGGCGGGCCATGCAAGCGGCAGTCCGACAGTTGGCCGGTGAAGGGATGGCTCTCCCGGAATTGGGTGATCTTCCGGCGCTTGCCGACGACCTTCCGCCCTGGGCCATCAGCTGGGAAGGAGAAGGTGTGGAAGACAAGGTAAAGAGGGGACCTTACTTCTCCAGTTTGGATAGACGTACCAAAAAAGAACTGTTACTGCGCGATCTGATTGACGCCACGGCATGGGGAAGACCGGAAATCCAAGTTGAGTGGGAGCATATTCCCTCCTTCGAAGGACTCCCCTCGTTCGATGCCTTCGGATTCAACTTGTCCGTTCCTCTGCCTCTGGGAAAAAGAGGTGGCCAGACAAAGGCGATGGCCCAAGCGGAAGCCAAAGCCGCCGCCGCCGCCCGCGAGCGGGGTCGTCGCGAATTGGTACAAAGGGCCGAGGCCGCTTGGGCAGAGGTGGAGTCGGCAACGGCGCGGCTCGAAGAAACCGAGCCTCTTTTGGATCGCTTACCACGAACCGAGCGCTCGTTGAGCGAGCAGTTTCGACTCGGAGTCATTACCTATCTGGTTTATATCGATGGCCTCGCTCGATTGGATGATCTCATGGTTCAACGCATCGAAGCTTTCGAGGCTTTAGTGAGAGCACGTTTGGAATTGGCCGTTCTATTGGGGGACCCCAACTCTTTTCCGCTTCCATCGTTCAAGGCGGTGGCCACCGAGGAGGCGAACTGATGAAGCAAGTGCGGATTGGATTGATGGCTCTATTGGTGACGACAGCTTTCGCCAACGGTGAGGTGTTGAAGCTGGGCGCGGCCGCCCAAGCTCGGGCCGGCATCGTGACGCGTCCGGTAAGAGAACGTGCTTTCGGTGAGTCCTTTCGGATCGTGGGGCAGGTGGTGCGGACTCCGGGATCGATGAGTACCGTCAAGTCGGTTCTGGTGGGGCGCGTGACGGAAATCAACGTTGCCCCGGGAGATTCGGTGCGAGAGGGACAGATCCTCCTGGAGCTCCACTCGCATGCACTTCACGGAATGCAGGGAGAGATGATGCGGAGCTACGAGCAGCTCAAGTTGGCGGAGAGCCGTGTCGAAGCAGGGCGGAAACTCCTCGAGCTCGAAGGCATCAGCCGTCTCGAGCTGCAGCAGCGTGAACAGCAAGCGCTTGCCGCGCGTCTCGCCTTCGAGCTTGCCAAAAACGAGCTGCTCGATTTGGGGATCGATGAGGAAAAGAGTCTAAGAATCCTGGAGGAAGGCAATCCCGATACCCACCTGCCGGTGCGAGCCCCCTCGGACGGGGTGGTTCTCGAGCTCTATGTGCAACAACACGAATGGGTGCAGGCCTTCGACTCTCTTGTCGACCTCGGTAATCCCAATCAACTGGAGCTTCAGCTTCAAATTCCTCCCGATCAAGCCACCGGGGTGGCGATGGGCGACACCGTGGAGTTCGTGCCCGTTGGTCGCCCCGATACCGCTGGGCATGCCCGAGTCATCAGCCGCGTGCCTCAGGTGGATCCCAAAACGCGCACCGTCACGATTCGCGCCCGGATCGAAGGACGGAAGCAAGAGCTTTTCCCCGGTGTTTTTGTGGAAGGGCAGCTCGTCCACGGAGGCGTTCGTAACTCGCCTTCCGTACCCGAGTCCGCAGTAACTCGATTCGGCTCGACCGACTATGTCTTCGTTCGTACCGGACCGGAGACCTTCGAGGCGAGGCCGGCCCAGCTCGGTCGCTTCAACGGAACCCGTTATGAGATCTTGGAGGGCGTGAAGTTGGGCGAAGAAGTCGTTGTAGAAGGCGTCTTTTTTCTGAAGTCGGTTCTCGTCAAAGGGACTTCGGAAGGTTAGGGGGCGTCGTGAAGCGTCTGATCGATCTCTCGTTGGCCAACCGCCTCGTTGTCATTCTCCTTTCCGTCCTTCTCATCGGGGCTGGCGTTCGAGCCTTGCTGAGACTCCCCATTGACGCCTTTCCCGACGTGACCAATATCCAAGTGACCGTTATCTCCCAGGCGGCGACGTTTTCGCCTCTCGAAGTGGAACAGTTGGTGACCTACCCTATCGAGCAGGCCTGCGCGGGACTGCCTTACTCGACCGAGGTTCGCTCGCTTTCCAAGTTCGGCCTTTCCATGGTCACCGTCGTCTTTGAAGACGGAACCGATATTTATTTCGCGCGCCAGCTCGTCATGGAACGTTTGTTCTCCATCCAGAACGAGCTACCCGAAGATGTGAACGCCAATCTCGGCCCCATTTCGACGGGCTTGGGAGAGGTTTTTCAATACACATTGGAAAGTCCCGAGCGGGATCTCATGGAGCTTCGCAGCCTTCAGGATTGGGTGCTGCGTCCCATACTGCGGACGACTCCGGGTGTTGCGGGCGTCGACTCCTTCGGCGGGTACGTTCGTCAGTACCATGTGGTGGCGGATCCCAACGCCTTGCGCCGGTTTGGGCTGACGATCGAAGAGTTGGCCGAAGCCGTGGCCGACAACAATGGTGTGGCGGGTGGCGCTTACATCGAGCGAGGAGGCGAGCAATTCGTCGTTCGAGGTGATGGGTGGGTCAGAAGTATCTCCGATTTGAAGAGTACGTTCGTTGCCTACCGCGAAGGAGTCCCCATTTTATTGGAGCAGGTTGCCGCTGTGGAGATTGGTCCCGAAATCCGCCAGGGAGCCATCTCCCAAAACGGTGAAGGTGAAGCGGTCGCGGGAATCGTGCTCATGTTGAGGGGGGCGTCTGGAAAAGACGTAGTTGAAGGTGTCAAAGAACGACTAGCGACTGCCCGGCAAAGCCTGCCGCCGGATGTCGAGATCAATCCTTTCTATGATCGCACCGTTTTGGTCGAGACCGCATTGGGGACCGTTCAAAAAGCCCTATTTCAGGGAGCAGTTCTCGTTTTGCTGGTGCTCTTTTTCTTCATGGGCCATTTTCGGTCATCGATGCTGGTGGCGCTCCAACTTCCCATGGCGGCCCTTGCCACATTCGTGGTCATGGACATCGTCGGCTTATCGGCCAACCTCATGACATTATCCGGTTTGGCGATTGCGATCGGGATGCTCGGTGATGGTGCCATTGTTCTCGTGGAGAACGGAGTGCGTCTTTTTGGTCAGGAGGGACAGCAGACGGAGAATCAAGACCGGTCGAGTCTCGTGCGTCATGCGGCTTTAGAAGTCATCCGGCCGATTGCCTTCGGTGTGGCCGTCATCATTGTCGTTTTCCTGCCCATTGCCTCGCTTCGGGGCATGGAAGGTAAGATGTTCGCGCCCTTGGCGTACACGATCTCGATTGCGCTCGGCTGTGCCCTTGTCTTGACCGTGACGCTCATTCCCGTCTTGGCGTCCCTTTTCCTCAAACCGGTCAAGGTCTTCGGTTCCGGACGACACCCGGCCGATATCGTGCGACACATGTATCGCCCTCATTTGACTTGGGCGCTCAACCATCCCCGCATTGTGATGATCTCCGCCGTCGCACTCCTCATCGTTGCCCTGGCTGTCGTTCCCTTCTTGGGTACCGAGTTCCTCCCATCCATGGATGAAGGTGACATCGTCGTTCAACCGTTTCAAATCCCTTCCGTATCGCTCTCTCAGTCGCTGGACACGGTGGCTCGCATCGAAAAGGCGATTCTTGAGGTCCCGGAAGTGACGAGAGTCGTGAGCCGGACCGGCCGTTCGGATATCGCTTCCGACCCCATGGGTGTCGGCGAGAGCGACATATACGTCATTTTGGGACCTCGTTCCGAGTGGCAGACGGCTCGCAACAAAGAAGGACTCGTGGAAGCCTTGAGGGACAAGCTCGACACGGTACCAGGTGTGGAATTCGGATACACGCAGCCCATTCAGATGCGAGTCGATGAGCTGGTATCGGGTGTGAAATCTCAGATTGCGGTGAAAATCTTCGGCGATGACCTCAAAGAGCTCGCCGGCCTGGGCGAACGAGTTGCCGGTGTCTTGCGACAGATACGAGGGGCGGCCGACGTCAAAGTGGAAGCCGTGGAAGGTCTCGGCTATCTCCAAATCACCATGCATCGCCGACGCATGGCGCGCCTCGGCGTGAGCGTTGCTCAACTTCGGAGCTTGATCGAGATTGCCATGGGAGGACAAGTGGTGACCACCGTGCCCGAAGGTGATCGACGGACCGATGTGATGGTCCGTTTACCGCAAGCTTTCACCCGCAACGTGGAGAACTTACGTTCCCTTCCTTTGTCGACGCCATCCGGAGAGCAGGTGTTGCTCAGGGAGGTGACGGAAATCGATCTCGTCGAGGGTCCGGCACAGATCTCTCGGGAGGAAGGCAAGCGTCGGGTGGTCGTCGAGCTCAACGTGGTGGGCCGGGACATCGGAGGCTTCGTCGAAGAGGCTCAGCAGCGTCTCGATGCGGAGATCCAACTACCCACGGGCCACTTCGTCACATGGGGTGGCCAGTTCGAGCAACAACAACGCGCCATGGCCCGACTCCAGGTCATGGTGCCGCTGGCTTTAGTGCTGATCTTCATTCTTCTCTATCTCAACTTCCGCTCCGTTCGTCCCGTCTTCCTCATCTTGGTCAACATACCTCTCGCACTCGTCGGAGGAGTGTTGGGACTCAAATTGTCGGGGCTTTATCTTTCCGTCTCCGCATCGGTCGGTTTCATTGCCCTTTTTGGAATCGCCATATTGAACGGTCTGGTGATGGTCGAGTTCTTTAGCAACCTAGAACGCCAGGGTATCCCGCGTCGACAAGCCATTCTGACCGGAGCCGAGATACGTTTGAGACCCGTGCTCATGACTGCTGCCACAACCGCGCTGGGCCTGGTCCCTCTCATCTGGGCGTCGGGTGTCGGCTCGGAAGTGCAGCGCCCCTTGGCCGTTGTCGTTGTCTCTGGTGTGGTGACGTCGACGCTTTTGACCTTGATGGTGCTTCCTGTCCTCTACGAGCGTTATGGTGGGACTTGGTTAGCTCATGCGGACAATGGTAGCGTGTGAATCGGAAGAGTAAAGAAGCCAGGCACAGCCTGGCCGGCCTACTGCGTGGCCTTCCTCATGCGCCGGGCTAGCTCGGCATAAACATAGATAAGGGCCAGACCTCGGTAGGGGCGCCAGCGCTCCGCGAACTCTCGCATGCTCTCCTCTCGGGCCGGCGCCTCGTGTCCCAGCATTTCCTTTGCAAAATACTTCACCACTCCTAGATCTCCGGCAGGAAACACATCGAGGCGAGATAAGCCTCGCAGGAGTGTGAACTCAGCCGTCCATCTTCCGACTCCCTTGAATGACATCAAGAGCTCGATGAGCTCGTCGTCGGGCATGCCTGCAAGCTTTTCATCTGACATATCACCAGCGCGAAATGCCTTGGCAAGTCGACTGAGCGTTTCAGACTTGCTCTGACTCAAGCGAAACGAGCGGAGCTCCTCTATGGTCATCTTTGCAATGCGGGCTGGAGAGGGGAAATTGAAATAGAGTTTCCCGTCGAAACGAGCCCTGCGGCCGAGCGCGGTTGCCAACTCGCAAAGGATGCTGTGGGCAAATTTCAAATTGATTTGCTGTGAAATGACGATTTGGATCAGGGTCTCCCAGACGGTGCCTCGCCCCACGACCCGCAATCCTCGAAACTCTTTGATGAGGGGACCGAGAAGCGGATCGTCGCCGAACTTCCGATAGAAGGGGCGTACATCGGAATGGATCCTGAAGACATTCTCTAGGACTCCCTCGACAATGCGTCGCGTCTCTTTCGTTCTAGCTGCTTTTCCCGAGATAGTGACGTCGAGGACCGCTCGAGATGAACCGCCGCGCTGAGTGACTTCGAGCAAGTGAGGATGTTGACCCACGAAGACGAGGCGCCGGTAGAAGTCGTCCTCGAAACAGTCGACGACTTCCGGAAACGCCGCTAAGCGCGCTGCCGTAAGAGCGAGAGAATAGGGTCGTTGGGGTACTAACTCGTAACGGGCTCTTAGCAATGGGTACCCTCTTTTCAGAGTACCCAGTTTACTTCATTGACTTGCGTATCAACGAGACGAGCTCTCCGGGTCTCATTTCTTGGGACTGCGCGAGTTGACGTAGAGATGAGGTTCGGGTGGCCTCAACGCCTTGCACGCGTTTCAAGCGCAGATAGCCCAACAGCACCTTCGTTATGTGTCAGATAACCTGCTATTTATTTAGAGCAAGGTTCGGGCCAAGGGTTTCAAAGGATGTCGTTTGGTCGTATACTATTGATAGAGAGTGGTTTGTTCTAAATCAAAACCAAACGGAGTCTCATAAGTAACAGGGGTATTTCGACCAAAATGGTCGATATCCCTCGAAGAATGGACGGATGGGGTCGGGGTTGGTGATTTCCCCGCCTTGACCGACTGTACGGCTGCACGAAGCCGCCGCGAACAATGGCACCCATGGTAATAGGTGCTTCGCATGGAGCTTGACGATGGCAAGAATTAAGCTGATGCCTTTCAGACGTACCA
>JAUVQL010000045.1 GCA_030598165.1 Acidobacteriota bacterium
CCCCTTCTCTTTACCTATCGTGATGAGTGTCTTAACCTCGTCGTATTTTTCCTCGATGGCCAAAGTGTGATCCCTCCTGATTAAGCTATTATCTCGACCTCGAACCATTCGACAATGGTGGGGAGTGTTCCCCACCCTTTTGACACCGTAAAGTCGATTTCGGTTCCGTCATGAAACGACCCTTGAAGCGGGGCCGATATGTCCTAATGAATCAATCCGTCGTGCTAAAGTCTGAATCTCCTGGGTGATCGAGTCGTTTTCCTCACCATGTGCGAATCTGGCTCTCAATCTGGACAGTTGCCGACGCCACCGTTGCTCTCTGAGACGATTCAAACAATCCCGTGGGCTTTGTCGTGGCCCCAGGGGAGACGGCTCTAATGCAATGCGCGTCAACAGGTTGCGGTCTCCGTCGCCAGAAAGTCGCTGCATGACGGTATCCGTGGAGAGATTTCCCGCCTGGGAAGTCTCCTTGATCGCTTTCAGTATTGGCGCGGTGACAAGTCCCTCGAGATCCTCGTCGTCCATTTCGTTGAGTAGCTCGTTCGAATCGGGAGGGGAACTCAAGAGCCAGCGCACCAGGTCCCGTTCTGCGGGTTTCAATGCGTTCGTCGGCTCCGCCGGGAGATGGATCTCTTTGGCCCGGGCCAGCACTTTCCGGCGAAGTTCCTCAACGACGGCTTCGTCGGAGATACCGGCGCGCTCCGCCAGCCTACTCACATAAGCTACCCTTTCGATGTGGCTTGGAATGAGAGCCAGGGTGGGAAGGACCTCGTTCAGGAAGGTTGCCTTACCCCGTGGAGTGCTCACATCGTGGCTTTCGCCGGTGCGTTCCATTAGATAGTCGATGAATAATGTAGCGTTCGCCAGCGCCTCCCGATAGGCTTCCGGCCCCCTATCGCGAATGAAGCTGTCAGGGTCTTCGCCAGGCGGTAGCGTCAGGACCGATATTTGGAAACCCTCTTCGATGAGCAAATCGATGCTCCGGCGTGTCGCAGCTTGCCCAGCTGCGTCGGGATCGAAATTCACTACTACGCGATCCGTGTAACGCTTGATGAGGCGTGAGTGGCCCGCGGTGAGACTGGTGCCGCAGCAAGCGACCGCATTGTCAATTCCGGCTTGTTGGGCTTGAATACAGTCCAGATATCCTTCCATCAATATGGCGAAGCCGTCCTTGCGAATGAATTCCCTGGCCCTGTCGAAATCGTAGAGGGTGGCGCTTTTTCTATAAATGACACTCTCTGAAGAGTTTAAGTACTTCGGTTCGCCTTTATCCAAAAGCCGGGCTCCGAAGGCTATGACCTTACCCGACTCACTCCGAATAGGAATCATGACGCGCCCGCGAAAGCGATCGTAGTAACCGCGGCCGTCGCGACGTGGGACGGCCAATCCGGAACGGGCTATCTCATCTGGTTTGTATCCTTTGCGAGTGAGGTGCTCGAGTAAACTGCTCCAACTGTCGGGAGCGTAGCCAAAGTCACGTTCTTCGATGGTCTTCTGACTGAGGCCTCGCTTCAGGAAGTACTCGACCGCTCGCCGACCGCTCGGTTGTCCGAGGAGTTGATCGCGATAGAAGCGAGTCGATTCCTCATGCAATCTGAGGAACAAAGCTCTGTCATCGCGCTCCGCCCTGCCCCGTTTGGAAGTCGGCACGGTCAAGCCGGCTCGGTTGGCTAGATACTCTACGGCCTCCATGAAGGACATCTTGTCGTAGAGCATGAGAAACTTGAAGACGTCGCCTCCCTCGCCACAACCGAAGCAGTGAAAGATCTGTCGTTCCGGGCTGACATTGAAAGAAGGTGTCTTTTCCTTGTGGAACGGACAAAGCCCCTTGAAATTCTTGCCGGCCGGCTTCAGAGGCACATATTGCGACACCACATCCAGTACCTCGGTCGCCGACCTTACTTGATCGATGAAGCTCGATGGAAGCGGCACCCCAATTTACTCCTTGAACTCCACAACTGTGACGGCACCGCTTCTCTCCGATTGGTGGCGGATCACGTGTGGATGGGTCTCTAGCCAATTGCGGATGGCCTTCTTCAACCGACCCTTTCCCAGCCCGTGGATGAGACGGACGGTTCGGTGCTCGGACAAGAAGGCATCATCGAGGAATTTGTCTGCTTGAGATAGAGCTTCGTCGACTGTGCAGCCGATGACGTTGAGCTCGTGGGGAACCTGCTTCCGCTCGGGAACACTCGTATGGGACGAAGGAGCCTCAATGATAGGTGAGCGCGCAGCTTCGAGATCGTTGGCCCAAATGCGAAGCTTCTTGTCCCTCACCATAACTTCGACTTCGCCGTTACCGATCGTTTCCACGACGACGCCGGTCAGACCGAGCGAAGAGATGGTCACCTGGTCGCCAGGGCAAACGTCGAGCGGCGGACGGCTTTCCTCTTTATCTACCGGCGTCAACTGAGCCTCGAGCGTCTCGATCTGTTGGATGGCTTCTCGTTCAATCTGGGGCAGTGTGGGCCTCGTCTCCACGACCTCCTGAGCGGAACGGAACTTCACCGCTTCTAGAATGTTCCGGAGCTCTGAGCGAGCACCTTCGGTTTCAGCGTGGAGTTGATTTTTTAGAGATTCCAACTGCTCGTCACGGGTCCGTGCGGCTTCTCGCGCCTTGTCTCTTTGACGGCGCAGTTCCTCACTCAAGGCTCTGCGCTCCCGGTCGATCGCTTCGCGTTCTTCTGCCAGTTTTTGACCGTCCGCCTCGAGCTGGTGGATCATATCCTCCACTTGTCGCTCTTTCTCGCCCTGGAGCTCGCGTGCTTTACCTACCACCTTCTCCGACAGACCAAGGCGGAGGGCCATTTCGAACGCTAGGCTCCGCCCGGTGGACCCTTCCACGAGCTCATAGATGGGCTCGTAGGTCTCCGGATCAAATTGGAAGGAGGCAGAGCCTACTCCGCTGGTCGTCGTAGCGTAGGATTTGAGCATGCCGTGATGTGTTGATGCTAGAACGAGGGCTCCCCGACTCCGAAAGTGCTCGACGAGAGCGGTTCCTAGCGCACCGCCCTCGGCGGGATCGGTTCCTGAGCCAACTTCGTCTAGAAGGACAAGAGCAGGCTCCTCCATTTCCTCGTCCATCTCGACGATGTTCTTGAGGTGAGCGGAGAATGTGGACAGGCTGGAGCCAATCGACTGTTCGTCCCCTATGTCCGCGAAAATCTGACGGAAAACCGGGAAGGTGCTGTTGGCGTCGGCGGGTACGTGCAGGCCTGATTGAACCATTAGCGAGAGCATCCCCGCGGTCTTGAGGGCCACCGTCTTTCCACCCGTGTTGGGTCCGGTGATGACGAGGGCATTCTTGTCGCGATGGACACGGAATGAAATGGGAACGGCCTCGGGTTTCGGCTGCGGCAATTCACAGCGGGCCGCTATCTCGTTCACCAGCAAGGGATGACGTCCAGAGGTGATCTCGAGGTCGCACTCCTCGTTCACCTGTGGTTCGGCTCCCCGGTGAGCCTCGCTGAGAGACGCCTTTGCTAACATCAAATCCAAATGGCCTAGTAGTTCTACTGCCCTCGCGAGCTCGGACTTGTGCAGACGAACTTCATCAGTGAGGGCGAGGAGGATGCGTTCCACCTCTTGTCGTTCCTGTTCCTCAACGGATACGATATCGTTGTTGATCTCCACCGTGCTCAGCGGTTCGATGAACAGAGTTGCCCCACTGGACGAAGTCCCGTGGACGATACCGACAAGCTCGCCCCGACATTCGGAGCGAACCGGCAAGACGGCTCGTCCGTTGCGCTCCGTAATGATTTGATCCTGAAGGATTTTGCGAGAGTCCTTTTGTCGAAAATAGGATTCGAGAATACTGCGTAACCGGTTTCTGAGCTTGAAGATCCGGGCGCGTAGACTGCGAAGCTGTGGGCTAGCATTGTCTTTTACCGTTGCGGTCTCGCCGTCGATGGCTTTCTCTATAGGACCGCGAAGAGCATCAAGCTCAGGAAGCTCGCGACCAATTTCCAGAATCGAGTCCAGCCTAAGAGCCGACCCATCTTGCGTTAGGCTCGATTTCACTCCTTTGTTGACTCGACAGAAAACCGCTAACTCTGTGAGTGCGGAGGCATCGAGCGATGTATGTTCTACATTGAGGGCTTCCAAATGAGGCCGCACATCTGAAATTTCACCGAGACCGACATGTTTTCCATCGGAGCGGAGACGACAAGCTTCGCTCGTCTCCTGCAAGGTCTCTCGCACCTCACTCAAATCGGTGGATGGGAGAATGGATCGAGCCCTATCCAACCCGAATGGTGTCTGGGTGAAACTTCCGAGAACCTTCAGGATTTTGTCAAATTCGAGAGTTTCTAAAACTCCGCTCTTCATCCGAGGGACGCGCCTAAGACCGCCGGGCGCACTCGAAAAGCGGATGCTTTCCTAATCCCGGCAAAGAAATGGTACCTAGGGCCGATTTTCGACCCAAACGTCCAATTTAACACGGGGATGCTCCTCTGCCAAACACAAGGACACAACCCCCCTTAAACTATTGTTCTCTTGCAATTTAAGAACGAAAGGGCAGGCTGTCAAGGTGTAGAAGAAATGCTCTGGTCGCTCCGTCCCGGAAATGGGTCGAAACACCTCACCAGATGCGAGTCAACTCTGCCCGGAATTCATGAGGCCCGCGAGGTATCCGGCCCCGAAACCATTGTCAATATTGACGATAGCGATTCCAGTGGAGCAGCTATTGAGCATGGCGAGGAGAGCCGAAATCCCTCCGAAACTCGCGCCATAGCCAATACTGGTGGGAACGGCGACCACGGGAACGGCCACGATTCCCGCTACGACGCTGGGCAATGCTCCTTCCATACCTGCCGCGACGATGACCACCCTGGCACGGGAGAGTAGCTCCTGGTGAGCTGTCAGCCTATGAAGGCCGGCGACCCCTACGTCGAAGAGACGCTCCACCTGACATCCCATGAGATTGGCCGTTAGGGCGGCTTCTTCAGCTATGGGGATATCCGAGGTGCCTGCCGAGACGACCAGCACCAATCCTGAGGTAGGGGATATAGGCTGGATCTCCACAACCACGGCTCGAGCCTCTTCCTTCCAACTCGCCTTGGGATGGAGTTTAGCCACCTCATTGTAAGCTTCTTCGGTGGTTTTCGTCACCAGGACGTTCTGGCTTTGCTCGATCAAGCGAGAAGCAATGGCGCTGATTTGATAGGGGGTTTTTCCTGGCCCGAAGATGACCTCGGGAAATCCCCGGCGAAGATGTCGGTGGTGGTCAATTTTTGCAAAGCCGATATCTTCGAAAGGTAAGAAGCGGAGTTTTTCGGAGGCTTCCTCGGGAGAGGTGGCGCCGGTGGCCACGGACTCGAGGAGCTCTCGGATCTTGTCTGGATTCATGATGTTACGTCCGTTTTCGTTTTGTGAGAAGATGATCTACCACCCGCCTCTGCGGACGAGCCTTTCCCCCTTCCAAGGGAGAAAGAAGGATTCATTCTAACTCAACTGCTTCGTTTTCCGAGAAAACGGCGCTGGCGTGGAAAAGCTAACACCACCAGCAGCGCAAAAAAAGGACCATATTCAAGGAGTTTATACAGGTTGTGCTCCACCCAGGGTTGGCCGGGCGGGGTCAGATAAGGAGCATGGTAAGAGAGTATTACAGTGCCCGTCAGCAATAGCCATGCGGGATTCGTATAAAAGCACAGGTAGGGGACGATCCATATGAGATACCAGGGGTGAACTGTTGTGGTGAATAGCAAAATGGCTCCGATCGCCAGATAACACCCGCGAAGTGGTGGCACTTTGCGGAGAAGAAGAAATGCCACTAATCCACCCAAGAGGCCCGCGGCTAAGGCCTTGGACAAGTCGAGTGAGCCCGTTGCCTGATAAAGAAGCGCAAAGAGGCTGTCATTGGCTCTCCACCTCGTGCCGTAGGAGAAAAGCCCTTGAAAAGCTTCGGAACCGACACCGATGTACGGAAGAGAAACGATGAGACTTGTCAGGGGTAACGCAAGCCACGCCCTAGCCCGTACCGAGCGCACAAACAGTGGTGCCACGATGAAACCCACGAGCTTTGCCAGTCCCGACAAGCAAAGAAAGACAATTGACAAGAAGCCCTTCCTTTGTAGGACCGCGCCGTGCGCCGCCAGCAGAAAGGCCAGCGCCAGGACATCGTTGTGACCGTTGCCGGCGACTTCGACGATAATCAGGGGGCTCCAGGCGTAGATGACGGCTCTCGATGGATTCATCCCGGCCGTCTCGAGGATAACCATCAGCAGAACAATCATGAGCACATCGACGAGGACGAACGCTCCTTTCATGCATATCAGGCTCTCCGATACGGCGGTTGTGGTAGCGAAAACGATCTGCATGAGTGGAGGGTAGATGGTCGAGATCTCCTTGTTGTTGATGCCCTCGTACAACTCGTACGACTCGTACGCCGAATTACGGAGATGATGGAGCTCATGTGCCTGGGGGGCGTAGTGATAGGGATTGATGCCTGCTCGTTGGACGCGGCCGTCCCATACGTATCGGTAGATGTCATCTGAGAGCTCGGGTGGCGCAAAAAGGAACGGTAGGCGCAGGAATACGGCGACGACCAAGATAAGTCCCGCGATGCTTTTGGGTGCATTGACTCGTTGGCAGACGAAGTAGACCGCTACCAGGTAAACAACGACCATGGCCAAATACCCACTCAAGAAAGGGATAAAGCGGTCATCCACTGCCATCATCGGCGCCGTCCAGAGCGCGAGAGCCTCCAGGAGGCCGCCGAGCACAATCAGAGGAATCCAGGTGTGCCAGTCATGTTTCTGCATTTTGGGCTATTTTAAGATGTGGTCATCAAGAGAACGGGTGACGAGACTCATCACCTTTCGACTCTCTGATTCGACTCAGTTGGATACAAAGATATGAGTTTTCTGGCGGTCTCGACGTTGGCATTGTACTTCACGGTGCTCATCTGTTTAGCCATTTATGGTCTCCATCGGTACCTGATGGTCTATTTATATTACAAGTATAGACGCCACCA
>JAUVQL010000254.1 GCA_030598165.1 Acidobacteriota bacterium
AAAATGGAGAGAGGTACCAGTTCGCGGTCGCTTTTACATTGATGCATACAAGCTAGAACCCCTTCTAATAGGATTTGAGTCCAGTCGCTAGCACGGATGGCATCCTCCAGATGGGAGCTCCGACATTCACCAAAGTCGTTCAATGCCACTTCCGTGTATTCGGTTAGGACTCCAAGGATATGTTGATACTCGGTGAGTGTGTTCGCGGTCGAGGAGCCCGCGAGCTCTTCGGTGTCTGACTGGCCGCTCTCGAGGTTTTGGCCCATCGTTTTGATGTCTTGGAAGACGATAACGGCACCCTTGATGCGTCCCGAAGCATCGACCAACGGCCTACCATTGACGGTGATGCGAGTGGCATGGGAGGAGTCGGCCTGGCGTACTACCATCTCCACACTATTCGATTGTTTTCCACCTAGGGCTAGGACGAGAGGTAGCTCCTCCGCAGGAAACGGCGTCGTTCCATCGGAAAGGAAGGCACCGTACGTTGAAGCCAACTTCTGGGGCAAAACGTCTATCGCGGCGGTTCCTAGGACCCTCTCGGCAGCCTGATTGAAGAATCGGAAGCGGCCGGTCTCGTCCGCAACGACCACACCCAAAGGCACACTATCCAATACGGACTCGGTTGCTCGAAGACATTCACGAAAAGCGGATTCCGTTAGGTTGAGCCCTTCTCCAACGGGAATTAGGTGGCGGCCTTCCGGCTCCTCTGAACACTCGTTGGATTTACTCCCCGTCTGAGAAAGATTCGGCAAAGACTGTGGAGAACTGGTCGTCTGTTCTGCTCTAGAAGGAGGCATATCAGCCTGCAAGTTGAGGGTCCCACACCGGTTCCGCTTGCCCTGAAGTTCGAGTCGTCCGTTCCCAGCAATCTTCATGTTGTCAATCACAGATGTTAAAGGGTGGGATTCCACTATCACCGCTGCAGTCGATCCCAGTTCCACTTGAGCTCGACCCGTCAAATGTGTTGGGAACGGACGACTGCTCGTAGGTTTTGCAAATCTCGATCCACGACGGATGCCCGACATAACTTATTCATTTACTAATGGTTCCGTATCTTAGGGGCCCACGGCGCAGCAAGATCGTTAAGAAATGAAGCGCCCTCCGAAGACACATCGAGGTCGAGACGTTTAAAAATGATCGGTAGCAGGAAAATGTAGGTAATCGGCAGAGCCGACGACTCACGAGCCTTCGGCTTCGTACTGTTTGAGCTTTCTCCACAAAGTTGCCGTCGTGATCCCAAGCTTTTCGGCTGTTCGAACGCGGCTGCCACCGCATAAGGCCAGCACCTCGAGGATGTATTCGCGTTCCAACTGCCTCAAGGTGAGGGAACCGTCGATCGCTCGATCGATGAGCTCATCCTCTTTTCTAGGCGTCACGTCGTAGGGAAGATCATCCATTCCGATGATCCCGTCCCGGTCGAGCGCGATGGCGCGCTCTATAATGTTCTGGAGCTCTCGGACGTTCCCTCGCCACTCCTGTGTCATGAGAAGGCTCCTGGCTCGAGGGGAAATTGAGAGGGGTTGCATGAGTCCCATTCGATCCGCAGCTTGCTTCGCAAAATATTGGGCTAGAAGAGGAACGTCTTCCGATCGCTCCCGCAGTGGAGGGACATGGATACGAATGACGTTGACGCGATAGTAGAGGTCCTCCCGAAAGGTCTTCTCCTCGACAGACTTCTCCAAATCCCGGTTCGTAGCGGCGATGATGCGCACGTCCAAGTTACGACTGTGGGTGGTTCCCACCTTTCTGATCTCGCCGTCCTGCAAAAAGCGCAGTAGCTTGACTTGAGCGGGAGGTGACAGCTCTCCAATTTCGTCCAGGAAGGCGGTACCGCCGTGCGCTTCTTCGAACAAACCGCGTTTGTCGACGTGGGCTCCCGTAAAGGAGCCTTTGACATGACCAAAGAGCTCGCTCTCTTGGAGATTCTCCGGAATCGCACCACAGTTAACGGTGACCAGCGGTTTGTCCTTTCTGAGCGACAAGGTATGCAACGCCTTAGCTACGAGCTCCTTTCCCGTTCCGCTTTCTCCCGTGACGAGAACGGTCGTTTCGTGTTGAGCGACTCGATGGACCATACTCAGGACGTCTTTCATCGCTTCAGAGTTCCCGACGATGCCGAGAGGCTCACGGTCCCTCGCTGCATCTTCGAGCACACGGACTCTTTGAGCCAGCCCTTTGCGCTCCAGCGCACGACGAGCCAACAAAGTCAATTCTTCCGGCTGAAACGGCTTGGTCAAGTAGTCGTAAGCACCTTTCTTGATAGCCTCCACCGCACCTTCAATAGTGCCGTAAGCAGTCATGACGACCACCTCGGTTTCCGGAGAGGTCTTCTTGACTTGCTGCAGCACTTCGATACCGCTCATGCCGGTCAAGCGCAAATCGGTAATCACCAGGTCGAACGGCTCGCGCTCGAGTATTTCCACCGCTCCTTCGCCGCTATCGACCGCCTTCACCTTGTAGCCTTCGCGACGAAAAAGAATGGTCATGGATTCCCGAATCCCGGACTCGTCGTCGACCACCAGGACCGAGGCCAGAACCGGGCCTTTATCGGATCGTTTCTTATCCATCAGAGGTCAAAGGAAAGCGGAGGATGAAAGAGCACCCTTTTCCAGGATCACTCTCTAGCCGGACCGAGCCACCATGGCCCTCCACGATGCGCTGTACGGTGGCCAACCCAAGTCCAGTACCCGTAGGTTTGGTCGTGTAAAAAGGTTGGAATACTTTCTCCCGCTCATCAACGGATATCCCCCCACCGGTATCGGATATCGAAACCTCCACCGCAGGTGGAACCGATCCCCTGTTCCGGCCGACGCTGACGCTTAGCG
>JAUVQL010000136.1 GCA_030598165.1 Acidobacteriota bacterium
GATACCCAACTCGAGAACGTTCGACTTTCTCCCGACCGCCGTTTCGTCACTTTCCGTGCGCGAAAGGAGAACAAAACCCGTCCGACCACGGACTATATCGACTTTGCCAGCGAATCGGGGTACGCGGAAGTCGCTACTGCGCGGCCAAAGGTTGGTGAACCGCAAGACGAGTTCAAATTCGGAATCGTCCCTTACAATCCATCTACAGACCCAGAAGAAATTGAAATCCAGTGGGTAAACCTTCCCGAGACGGGCGATAGGGGCACCATTGTGTATGGTCCCTTTTGGAACCTCGATGGAACGCGGGCCGTCCTTCAGGTGATCTCACAAGATCACAAGGACCTTTGGGTCGCAGAGCTCGATCTTGAAAAAGCTACGGCTGAAGTTATCGTCCATGATCGAGACGACGCTTGGCTCGGTGGCCCTCCGATTCAAGCGAACTATTTTCAGCCCGCACTTCTAGAGTGGCTCACCGGGGACCAATTCGTGTTCGCCTCGGAGCGGAGTGGATGGAGTCACCTTTACCTAGTCGAGGCCGATGGAAACATCCGAACGCTGACCTCTGGGGAGTGGGAGGTGAGAAACGCCGTTTTATCGCGGGATCGCACCTTTTGGTTGATCAGGGCTAGTCGTGAACATCCTTGTGACGACCATCTCTATGTCATGCCGGCACAGGGTGGCGATATGGAGCAATTAACGACCACCCCCGGACGCCATGAGGGGTTCTTGTCACCTGACGGGAAACGTCTTGCCGTGCTATCGAGCAATTCCGTTCATCTTCCAGACCTATATCTCAGAGATTTGGAGGGTAAGGATGCCGGGGTGAGGATATCGTTTTCTGGTACGGACGCCTACTACCATCATCCGCTCGTCGAGCCGGAGACCGTTTCATTTTCTCACACTGACGGCAGGCTTTTATGGGCTTCTTTGTTCAAACCCAAAAAACCTAATGGGGCAGCGATACTGCACATCCACGGAGGTGGTTACCGACAGTTTTCCCACAGAGGGTGGACCGTTTACGGCTACTCGTTGCATCTGGGTAAGATCAACTATCTCGTTCAGCAAGGTTACACGGTTCTCGACTTTGACTATCGAGGTAGTGCTGGATTTGGACGCGATTACCGGACCGACATCTACCGGTCCATGGGAATTAAGGACATCGACGGCATGGTGACAGCCGCGAAATATCTCCATGAGAATCACGGCATCGATGCCGGGCGGGTCGGCGTCTACGGTATTTCGTACGGTGGATTTGCAACCTTGATGGCTCTCTTCCGTTATCCGGGCGTCTTTGCCGCAGGAGTCGCCAATGCAGCCGTCACGGATTGGGCGCATTACAGCCACGCCTGGACGAGCCGCATCTTGAACATTCCCTATGAAGACGAGGAGGCCTATAGGCGCTCGAGTCCCATCTACTACGCGGATGGTCTCGCTGATCCACTACTCCTCGTCCACGGTCTCATCGACGACAACGTTCACTTCCAAGATGCGGCGCGGCTCGTGCAAAAGCTCATCGAATTGGAGAAAAATTTCGAGGTCATGTATTACCCGGTGGAACGTCATGTCATCGAGACCGAAGCAAGTCGGTACGACTACGTCAAGCGGCTAACGAGGTTTTTCGAAGAGCACTTACGCGAGCGCTAAGCTATTTTTGCGGAGTGGTAGGGTAAGTCGACGGGTCGATTTCCGCTTCTATGAGAGTGGGGCCGGAGGTATCGAGAGACCACTTTAGGACTTCATCAAAGGCGTCTCGATGGGAAACGCGCCTTGCCGGAATACCGTGGGCCTCGGCGATCTTCACAAAATCGGGAGCCGAGAACTCTGTGCCAAATGGCTGCTTGCCGGAACGCTTTTGGTGCGAACGGATCAAATCGAGGGCATGGTCTTTCATGACGAGGACGGTGACCGAGGTTCCAAGAGCTGCTAGAGTGTTGAGCTCACCCAAGGTCATCAGCAATCCCGCGTCTCCGGTCAAACTCACCACTGGGGTATCGGGCAACGCCAGGCTTGCCGCAATGGCTGCAGGAAGACCATAGCCCATACTGGACAATCCGTTGGACACAAGGAATCGATTGGGCGTATAGGCGGGCCACTCCAAACAGAAGAATATTTTATGAGATCCGACATCGGTCGTCAGGAGGCCCTCTCGAGGAAGACGTTCTCGAAGAACACGAAGCACTTCCTGTGGAGTCATGGAGTCGGAAGCCGATGTGGGATGCGCTAGCCTCGGATATTTACTGAGATGTTTGGCAACCCTCACTTCGCCCCAGTCGTCGGAATGTCGCGGTGTGCAAGTGCCCAAGCGTTCCAGAACAGGTTTTGCGGCACCCAACAGCTCGACAGCCACCGGCAACATCGGATCCCGGTTGGTCCAGTTGCCGAGCCAAATGAGGGGTGCCGGATGCTCCCATGGCCGAACCAGCTCCACGACATCGAATCCAACGGTCAATACACAGTCGGTTTCTTCTAGAACTTCGTAGACCGGATCCGTCTTGGTCAATCCGATGGTGCCTACGGAGAGGGGATGCTCGTCGGTTATCGCGCCTTTTGCTTTTGGCGTGACGATGACCGGCGCCCGCAACGACTCCGCCAATTGAACGAGCTCTCGGTAAGGACGTTCGGGTTCGAGGCCCAGTCCAACAAGGAGCACCGGCCGTCTCGATTTGGTAATGAGGTCTCTCGCAATCTCGATGTTTTCTAGCGCCGGAGCGAACGAGACACTCGGTGCAGTCTCGTCCTCCGACTCAACCTGCCAAGCGGCTTCTTCATTGCTGAGCCGGAGATGGACCGGCCCCGGTCTACCTGTCGTTGTGAGCGCAATCGCGTGACGAACCATTTCCGCTGTGTCTTGTGCCGTCAGAGCAAATGACGTTTTCGTGACCGGCTTGAACAGAGCTGCCAGATCAACGACCTGATGGGTGTGACGGGAAAGAAGCTTCTCTGGCGTTTGGGCCGTTATTAGGAGAATGGGTGCCCGGTCTAAAAAAGCATGGGCGACTCCCGTGACAACATTTGTTGCTCCAGGCCCAAGCGTGGTGAGACAGGCTGACGGCCGACCTGTTAGACGAGCGGAGGCGGATGCCATAAAGGCGGCGGCGCACTCTCGATGGACGAGAACGAAACGGATTCCGTCCCGCCGGAAGGTATCGAGTAGCTCGACGGTTTCGCCGCCCGGCAAACCGTAGACCGTATCGATACCGGCTTCCAACAGGCAAGAAGATAGAACTTCGGCAACCGTCTTCATAAGTGGGGCATCTTACAGGAAAAAGCTCGAGGCAGGAAGAGAGCCCCAACTGATGAGCGCAGACAGTGAGGCTAGTCCTGCACTCACTCCCTTCCTGCCCTATGAGTAAAAGAGGCAAAAACCAGGCCAAGTCCAAACCACTAGCTAAGTGGTTGATATCAAGACGGATTGACTATGTTGGCGTAGATATACATGAAGAAAATGTAGGACTAATCCCACATAGTGCTGTAGGGATAATCCGGTTTTTGGGGTGATTGAAGAAACAAAATCGAGGTTGACAGGGAGACGTTCGCGAAAAAAGTCGTCTTTCTTCTTAGATCCAAGTGATCGCTTTGGAGGTGACGAAGATGGATTAGAGCTTGGTTGGGGATGAGAACAAGAACGTCGCTGCGCAATTTCCTGAAGGGTGAGAAGAAGGGGGGATCCATTGGTGAATTTTTCCGATTCTAGTGCTCGCCGAATGACTAATGGTTTTGTTGCTACAAGCTCATCTATGTTGGCTGTTTTGGAGCAGATCGAGAAAGTGGCTCCGTTCGATGTCGCCATCCACATACGTGGCGAGAGTGGAACGGGCAAAGAGCTCGTGGCCCGAGCTATTCACGATCACGGTGAACGCTCGGGCAATCCATTCGTTGCAATCAACTGCGCCGCCATTCCTGACTCGCTTCTCGAAGCAGAGCTTTTCGGACATGTGAGAGGAGCCTTCACCGGAGCGGAACGCAGTCGGCCGGGTCTCGTTGAAGAAGCCCACGGTGGAACACTTTTTCTCGACGAAGTGGCCGACCTTTCTCTGCGCGGACAATCGCTCATGCTTCGAGTACTGCAGGAAAAGGAATTCAGGCGCTTGGGTGAAAGCTCCATTCAGCGAGCTGATTTTCGTTTGATTTCTGCTACTCACAAACGGCTCGAGAACGCCGTCAAGGAAGGTACCTTCAGAGAGGACTTGTTCTTTCGCCTGAAAGTCGTAGATATTGATCTACCCCCCTTGAGGAAGAGACGAGACGACATCCTGCCACTGGTAGAGCACTTTTTGACCAAGAAATCTGCACATCTCCGAATGGCGAAGCCGATTTTGGCCAAAGGAGCCGAGACGGCGTTGGCAGGTTACTCATGGCCTGGAAATGTAAGAGAGCTCGAGAACGAGATCGTGCAATCTCTTTTGCGCATTGGTAAGAGTAGGATTCTCGAAGTCAATCATCTATCTTCGAACATCCGGGGACGGATGTGCTCTCCACTTCGTTTCGCATCCCGGGAGTTCGAGAAACGGTACCTCGAGGAGGCTCTGGCCCGGCATGGA
>JAUVQL010000086.1 GCA_030598165.1 Acidobacteriota bacterium
CAAAATCGAGGCCCATTTCCTTAGAAAGTACTTCGACCAGCTTCTTCGTATTTTTCCCGTTGACCTCGATGATTACCGTACCCGCATCGAAATTCCGGCCACCTACGTTCAATGATTCGCGGGCCCAATAAACCCGTTCCTTATCCTTGAGCAAGCGGTTGACCGCCCGGACGGTGGCGTTTGGTTTGTGAGTGAGGAGGAAGCCGAAACCAGTGTCCCCCACGACAGCTCCCGCTGCCGGTGAAACCTTCCCGACTATTTTCTCCACGCTGGCATCGAAGGAGGCATCGACACGGTCGACCGCTACACCCATCTGCCAGGGGAGTGTCCAACCGGCGAGGTCGTACGGCGTCTCCGGCGGACCGCCTGGATACTGACGGCGATCCGGATACTCTTGTTTTTCCATCAGATCGACGACATAGGGCCGAAACGCTTGCGCAGCGTGAATGACGAAGGAAGCGGCCGGATACTGCTTGCCCCCGGCCTCGAAACTCGCCGTAGCTCTACTCACTTCCACGCCGCTTTGCATCAGAATGTTGATCAAATTGACGGCCTCACCGCCGTCCCATTGATCGGAGGGAATTACGTTGGCAAAAGGATCGGACTTACCTTTCTCGATGGAGTCTCTCCCCATTTGATAGATGCTGGTAAGCCACTGTTCTCTCAAGTTGGAGCCGATATCTAAAACGGCCATCGATGCTTCCAATGTATAGTTGACAGCGTCCTTTAGATGAGACTCTCCGCCCTGCCAGGGTAGAGGATAAAAAATGTTGGTACCGCTGGTGGGGTGATTCGTGCCTCGCCGAGAGCGCCCGATGAACTTCGGCATCTTCTCGGGGTCGTAGTAACGAGGCGTGGGAGTGGCATGAGACGTTTCCGTCAAGATGCCGATCATGTTGTGGTAGTAGGGAACCGTCCGCATGCCACCGTTCCACCACATGCTGTAGGTCGTATCTGAAGCGAAGCCGCCCATGTTCTTCATCGCGAATCGGTTCGCCATCGCGCTACCCACTATGTTCACTCCGGTGGTCACACCGGGGTGAATTCGTGGATTCACCGGATCATTGAAGGGAGGCACGAAAATGCGGGCCCAGGTCGGACCGGTCTGGTGATGGTTGTAGACGATCTGCGGGTACCATTCCTTGTAGATCACCTGAGAGACAGCTTTCGTTTCCGGCATGTTGTTCATGAACCAATCCCGGTTGTTGTCGTGGCCCACGTAGTGGTGATAGAGCATCGGCGGCCGGGTCGTTTCGTACGGCGTTCCCACGTTCTTCCGGTACCAATCGGTGACGATGTCCAGGCCGTCGGGATTCATATTGGGCATGAGGAGGAGGATCACGTTGTCACGGATCTTCTGCATCTCTGGCGTTTCTTCCGTAACGACGCGATGAGCAAGGAGTGGCATCATCTGTCCCGGGGCGATCTCGGTACCATGAAGTCCGGCATCGAGCCAAAGGATCGCCTTGCCTTCCTTGGCGTTTTTCTCGGCCGTCTCCCGGTCGATACGTGCGCGAGCCAGCTGCTCACTGATGGAACGCCAGTGCTCGAGACGCTTCAGATTCTCCTCGCTCGAGATGAAGAGCAAGAGCATAGGACGACCGAGGGATGTTTTCCCGATCTCTTTGATCTGCACTCGATCGCTTTCTCTAGCGAGACGATGGAAGTAATCTTGCATTTGTTTCCAATCGGCGAGCTTGTAATCGGCTCCCGGCTCGAATCCAAATACCTCCGAGGGGTGGGGCACTTCAGCAACTGCCGATGCCGCGGCAATGAGCAATGCGCACGAAATGAGAATTACTAGCTTGGCGTGGCTCATCCGAAGTCTGGGTGCCATTTCTCCCCCTTGAGGTTGTCTCGTCGGTCGCAACATATCGAGGTCATGGAACAAGAAGCGCTATATTTGAACTGAGTCAGGACCCATGATGCAAACTGCACTCTTTCTCCTTCCTTCGCCCTCCTGGGAAGATGTATACCGCGGCTAACGCCCTCGCGACAAAGGTCGTGGAAGTCGAAGAAAGACTCGAGGAGATGGATGACCCACCGCAGGAGACCAAGGACCAAGCCGCGAAGCTTCACAAACTGACGTTCGAGCTCCGCCGTCGTCTCCGCATGCTCTACAGCGACGTGGATAGCTGGATAGGTCAACCCACCGGAGAGCAACGGGCCCAGATGGAATATCTCACTAAAGCTACTGCAGAGCTCGAGCCCCGCGTGACAGCTTTAGTCGATACTCAGTAAGCGCACATTTACTTCAGGGGTGAAGGTCTCGAACCTTCACCCCTTGATAGAACGAAGTCCTCTACGCGCCCGAAGGCTTGATGTTCTGGTTCATGCGGAAGAGGTTATCGGGGTCATACTTTTTCTTGGTCTTGACGAGACGAGCCCACACTTCCGGAGTGTAAGCTGCTTTGATCCGGTCCTCGCCTTCTTCGCTCAAGAAGTTCACGTACACTCCCTGCGCAAACTCCTCAGTTGCACCGTGGATGTCCCTCGCCCAAGCGATGCACTTCTCATCATCCTCGGCGTTCTGCCAACGCGTGTGGACGTTGAGGAGGAAAGGCGTTTTGCGGTGCGCGAAAGCCGTATCGTCGCCATTGACACGGCTCGGCGCGCCTTCCATGTGAGGGATGAACACTTCGCATTCCTCACTCGGCATCTTGCCGGCGTACTCCAAGAGCCGATCGAGGCAAGGATCCGAAAGACCCTTCAGGTGGTGCGACTTCCAATAGTTGCGCGCACCATGCGCCACGAGAGCGTCGAAGATGGAGTTCCAAACCACCCAGGGATGCATTCCCATGGCTTCGCCCTCTTGCTTCGAGAAATCGCGGATCGGTTGGAGGAGCTTCTCGCCTTCGGCAGCGTCTCCGAGCCAAACAAATGCAAGGATCACCACCATCTTGCCGTGTACCTCCTCGGGAAGAAACGGCAACGGTGGAGCGTGACGGATGACCATCCAAACGGTCATCTCGTCCGGAAGAGTGCGGACGTACTCGCGGTGGAACTGCATGTACTTCTTGGCGTCCTCGAATTTCTTGACGATGAATCCCGAGTAGACCTCGTTACCGATCTCGGCGGATTTGAACTCGAACGAGGTCACGATGCCGAAGTTACCTCCGCCCCCTCGGATACCCCAAAAGAGGTCCGGATTCTCATCGGCGCTCGCGGTGACGAGCTCGCCTGACGCCGTGACCACTTGGGCCGAGAGCAAATTGTCGATGGACAATCCGTGTTTGCGGCTGATCCAGCCGAAACCGCCACCCGTCGTCAGGCCGCCGACTCCCGTGTGAGATACGATACCCGCCGAGACGGCCAGTCCGTGGAGCTGGGTTTCATAGTCGACATCTCCCAAGAGACATCCCCCGTCGACGCGGACCGTCTTTTTCTGCAGGTCCACGTTGACACGCCGCATGAGGGACAGATCGATCATCATGCCGTCGTCGCACACCGCCGTTCCCGCGGAGTTGTGCCCGCCGCCCTTCACGGCAACGAGCAGTTTGTTGTCACGACCGAAGTTGACGCTTTCGATGACGTCGCTCGTACCAACACATCGCGCAATGATCGCCGGCTTGCGGTCGAACATACCGTTCCAGATCTTCCGGGCATCGTCAAAGCCGGACTCCCCCGGGAGCAATATCTCTCCCCGGAATTTGGCTTTGAGCTCTTCGATAGCTTCAGCCTTTAGTTGCATTACGTTTTCTCCCTTCCTTACTTCATGACTTGTAGCCGAGCCAGGCCATCCGCCTACCCACGAGGCCACGGCGGACCCGCCGAAGCTAGGCATGTAATAACGTGCCGCGAAGGCGGGCACCATAACACACCGGGGTAACGGGATTAGAGTCCAACCCCGCAACCGACAACCACTTGAATTGTGAGATTAGTCGAGATGGCTCGCAATATCGCTGGCCCGAGCCGTTCTGAGGACCCGCCATAGGCCTCTAGTAGACTATATACGTAAATTTGCTCATAAACCCGCCAAGTCGACAAAAAAATGGAAAACAAGAGGAAATTCAGTCCGCCGGCACGATTAGAAGTGTCCCAACTTCTTGGACTTCTTGTAGGCCTTCTGGATAACCTTCCACTTGTTCCTCTCGGCGCGTTCTACCCCCTCGTCTTGCTTTCTGACCAAGTAATCCAGCTCCCTCTGGAGGTTCCGGAAGTTCTCGAGCCGCTCTGGCGCCAATCGACGGTCTTCGACAGCCTCGGCAACGGCGCACCCCGGCTCGCTCTGATGCGTACAGTCGCGGAATCGACAATCAGTCGCCAAACCTTCAATGTCCTCGAAGGACGTCTGAAGGCCTCCCTCAGAGCCCCACAACTGGACCTCGCGGATACCGGGATTGTCGATGAGGAGCCCACCCCCTGGGAGTCTGAACATTTGACGATGGGTGGTGGTGTGACGGCCCCTATCGTCTCCGGCCCGTACGTCGCGTGTTCTCATTTGCTCGCTGCCTAAGAGTCTGTTGATGAGAGTAGATTTGCCGACGCCCGATGAACCGATGAGTGCTACCGTCTCACATTCCCTCAGGAAGGATTGGAGCTGGTCCATGCCGCGACCCTCGAGAGCACTCAACATCAGAACAGGCACACCTGGTGCGATGGCTTCCACGTCGCGGCGACGGGCCTCAGGATCGCTGGCCAAGTCTTCCTTGTTGAGGACGATGACCGGCAAAACACCTCCCTCCCAGGACGTGGTGAGCAGCCGCTCCATCCGCCTCAAGTTGAAATCGCCGTCCAGCCCCATGACCAGAAAAACGGTATCGACATTGGCAGCGACGACTTGTTCTTCAGTCCGGTCTCCAGCCACCTTGCGGGACAACTTCGTCTTCCTAGGAAGAATCTGTTGGATGAGCGCCATTGATGAGGTTTCATCGACGCGACATGCGACCCAGTCCCCCACGACAGGGAATTGACTGGCGTCATCTGCTAAATGACGCAAACGCCCCGTTGTCGAGGCATCGATTTCCGCCTCGCCCGTTTGAAGCCTATAGATCCCGCGATGGACTAGAGTAATCCGCCCGGGACATAGGCCCTGCTCTCGGTATTCATCGTAATACTGGGAAAAGAAATCCGACCAGCCGTAATCTTCCAAGCTCATTGAAATCTCATCTCCTACTAAAGGACAAAAAATGAAAGGAAGGGCGAGTAGCTACACGTATATCGCCCAAACGACGAAGAGAATTGGCTGGTCAAACAATCATATGCTAAAGAGAGTATGGCATGGCACGAGACGGTCTGGCAAGTTTACGAGAAGAAATGGGACAGGACCCTTTTTTTTCCTAAATTATTTGAAGGACTCCAAGGCAACTAGAAGAGCTTTTCCGGGTACTCACCCTTTTCCACAAGACTCCGGATGCCATTGATGAGGAAGGGCTTGTCTTCTCGGTAAGTGACCCCGTACCA
>JAUVQL010000092.1 GCA_030598165.1 Acidobacteriota bacterium
CGCGTTAATTTGCGTTAATTCGCGGCTGAACAAGAAATGAACGACGACAATCTTTACCAACTCCAGTCTCCTGATGCGACCGAGTACTGGATCAAGATGATCAAGTGCCAGGACGCTTGCCCGGTGCATACCGACGCTTGTGGATACGTCACCGCCATTGCCGAAGGCCGTGACGAGGACGCCTATCGGTTCGCACGCGCGACGAATCCCTTCGCTTCGATCTGTGGACGGGTCTGCGGTGCTCCTTGTGAGGTCAATTGTCGCCGGGGCGACGTCGACAAGCCTGTTTCGATCCGTGCCTTGAAGCGATTCGTCACCGAGAAATTCGGACCGGAAACCGGCGACTACACCCTTTACCACGAAGCTTGTGACGAACGTATGCTTCCCCCCAACCGGGGAGACTACGAGAAAGTGGCCGTGGTCGGTGCCGGGGTCTCTGGTCTGACGGTAGCCCACGACCTCAGCCGCATCGGTTACAAGGTCACGGTCTTCGAGGCGGATTCAGCTCCTGGCGGTATGCTCACGACAGGTGTTCCGGTTTTCCGGCTTCCGCGCGAGTTGGTCCAACACGAAATCAACTCCATTTTGTCCCTCGGCGTCGACCTCAAGTGCAATATGCGTTTAGGTACAGATTTCACGCTCGAGGAGTTGAGGCGCCAGGGGTACAAAGCAATCTTCCTGGGTATGGGCCTTCCCAAAGGGCGCAAGGTTCCCATTCCCGGGGCGGACCATCCGAACGTTTACGACGGGCTCGAGTTTCTTCGTAGCTTCAATGAGGGGACTCCCCTTCCCCTCGGACGACGCGTCGTCGTTATCGGTGGAGGAAACGTCGCATACGATGTGGCCCGATCCGCGGTGCGCCCCGCCGAGGAAACCACGCGGCAGGAAGCATTGGGGCAGATGGAGCGCGGAGAAACAACTGCATACGATGTCGCCCGTTCGGCACTACGTATGAGCGGTGACAAGGAAGTTCATGTCGTTTGCCTAGAGAAGCGTCACGAGATGCCCGCCGATGAGCGTGAGATCATCGAAGGAGAGGAAGAAGGCGTCCGCCTTCACGACGGTTGGGGACCAAAGGCGGTGGTGAGCCGAAACGGTTCGGGAATCGCCCTTCGCACCGTGAAGTGTACTTCGGTTTTCGATTCGAGCGGCCGATTCAATCCGGTCTTCGACGATTCGGTGATCGAGGATATAGAAGCCGACACGGTCATGTTCGCCATCGGTCAAACTTCGGACTTGTCCTTCCTCACGCCGGAAGATGGAGTCGAGTCTGAGAGAGGTCTCATCAAAGTCAACAGGGAGACCTACCAAACCACGGCGCCCGACGTGTTTGCTTGCGGTGATATCGCCCATGGTCCTCGCCTTTTCATTGATGCCATTGCCTCGGCACAAATCGCCGCCCGCTCCATGCACGACTTTCTCCGCGAGTGTCGTACCGACATCGTGGTTCGGAAGCAATGGTTGCCCGCCTCGTACACCATGGTGGAAGGATGGGAGCTTCTCGGGCGAAAGGACGCCCCACTAATCGAGGACGAACGTCGGGCTACCTCCCTCGATTTAATCGAAGAGGTCTATCCTGAAGCGGAAGCGCGACGGCAGGGAGCGCGGTGCTTGCGGTGCAACGTCAACACGATTTTCGACACGTCGATTTGTGTGGCCTGCAACGGCTGCGTGGATGTCTGCCCCGAAGGGATCATCAAAATGGTCGTATTGAGTCGTCTGGCCGAGGATGAAGAGTGGCAACGAGAAGCCTCCATGCATTTCCAGATCCCGCTCCCGGAGCTCCAGGCTCTCTCGCCCGAGCAATTGGACTCCATGGGCGCCGTGATGATGAAAGACGAGACCACCTGCATCCGGTGCGCGGCCTGCGCAACGCGCTGCCCCACCTACGCCATCACCATGCGGGAATTCAAGTTCTACCGAGAGTGTGTGAACGTCCCGACGCGCAACTCGAAGCTCAACTATGGCGGGACGACACGAGATGAGCCTTAACGAGCTCTACTTCGCCTTCACTTTGGGACTGATTGGCAGCCTTCACTGTGTCCAAATGTGCGGGCCCATCGTGCTCGCCTACAGCCTCCCGTTGGTCTCCCATCCCCGAGGCCCACAGATGGTAGCTCACCTCTCGTACAACCTCGGTCGCACGACGACTTATACTGCGCTCGGTGCAGCGGCCGGACTGGCAGGGCAAGCGATGGGACTGGTGGGAAAACTCGCCGGCGTCGAGCACATCATGACCATTGTTGCCGGTTGTCTCATGATCCTGGCCGGACTTCTCATGAGTGGTTGGCTCCCTCGCGGGCGTCTTGCCGCCATTTTCACCTTCCGTCCTGCTTCGGCTATCTCACAGGCCGTCGGCCGGCTCATGAAGTCTCCGACGGCGGGCAGTAAATTCTCAATGGGACTTCTTTTGGGATTCCTACCCTGCGGTTTGATCTACGCCGCCCTTCTCAAAGCGGCCGAGACCGCCAGCCCTCTGGCCGGTGCGCTGACCATGTTCGCCTTCGGTTTGGGTACGATGGGCGCATTGCTCGTACTGGGTCTCTTCTCTTCGACCTTCAGCCCATGGCTGCGACGCCACAGCAATCTACTCGCAGCCATCGGTGTTACACTGATGGGCGTATATCTTCTTTACCACGGCATCAAGGTGAGTATGCGTGAATCGCAGATGCATCATTGAATCTAGAACCCAAGAATTCGAGAATTCAAGAATTCAAGAATCCTGCACTGGAGATGGCGACAGTAACAACAGACAAGCCGATGGCGGAGACCAATCCGCTCAAGACGCCTCCGTCTTCCTGGACGTGGCATAGGATTCGCAAATATATTCACCTTTTTTGCTTCGCCGGGTTCGTCATACTTCCCTTCTTCGATGTGATGCGCTTCGACATCCCGCGCCAGCGTTTCTATTTTGCCGGACAAGAGCTCTGGATTAGTGAGTTCTCTATCATCTTTTTTACGCTCATGTTTCTTTTGTTCTCGATTGTGGGCATGTCCATGCTCTACGGCAGGGTCTATTGTGGCTATCTATGCCCACAGATGATTTTCAGTGAGGCCGCAACGGATCTCCAGAACTGGCTACGGATTCGGATCAACAAGAAGGCCATCCATTGGAACAAGAAAACAAGACAATGGGTAAGCGGGGTTTTGTTCTACCTGTTGTTGGCAGTTGCATCAGTTTTTCTCGCCTTTGTCTTCATTTCCTATTTCGTGGAGCCCAGAGACCTTCTCCAGCGACTCCTTTCTTTGGACATCGTCACCGCAGGCGGTATAGCTGGTGCAACAACGACGCTCATTGCTTTTCTGGATTTTGCCTTCGTCCGACAACGTTTTTGCAAAACAGCTTGTCCTTACGGGTACCTTCAAGGATTGCTCTCGGATAAGAGCACGCTTCTCGTCGAGTACCGCGATCCGGACGCGAACTGCATCGAATGCAAGAAGTGCGTCCGCGTCTGCCCCATGGAAATAGACATCCGCGACGGCGCTCACCAGATCGAGTGCGTACATTGCACCGACTGTATCGGCGCCTGCGAGGACGTCCTGGGGCGACTGGGCAAAGATGGGCTCATACACTACGCCTGGGGAGAGACCATTCAGCCATCGCAGCCCAAAAAAGAAACCTGGCATTACAAACTCGGATTACGAGACACGAAGAGTTGGATGGTTCTGCTCGTCTTGATGTTCTATGCTTCAGGACTCTCCATCGCACTGTCCATGCGACATCCGGTGCTCGTTCGTCTAGCACCTCAAAGAGATGTGCTCTACCGAATCGGCGACGACGGAGTGGTCTACAACAGCTTTCGCACATCGATTTCCAATCGGAGTAACGACAAGGCCTTCGTCGTTCTTTCAGTCCAAGGATTGCCCGGTGCGCGCTTGGTCCTTTCCGAAAACCCAATTAACGTGAATTCCGGTGAGACCGTTCAGCGAGTATTCGAGGTCGCAGCTCACCCTGGTGGCCCTTCACCGGGAGTCAATCATTTTCGCTTCGTTTCCGAGTCCATGCCCGACGGTGTCACCGATTCGTACGACATGACGTTCATCATGCCGCCTGCAGAAGAGCAACCATGAACATGAAATGGTTTCTAGTGCTGGTGTTTCTGCTATTCGTTGGTCTACTGATCCTCCTCTACGTCGCTTCTGAAAAAGCGGACCCGGTCATGCTCGATGAGCAAGGAAGGCCGATAAATCCGCCATCTGACCCACAACCCTAATGTCCGAAAAAAAAGAAAAGGCCTGTGACCTCTGCGGGCTTGGATGCGGGCGTCATCCGGTCGAGCATCGTTTCGATGACAAGAAACTCGCCTTTTGCTGCAATGGCTGTATGAATGTCTACGCCATACTCCTCGAAAGCGATGTCGTCGAATCTGGCGTGGATTTTCGTGAAACGGAGCTCTACCGGCAGAGCCTGGAGATGGGTCTGATCGCGAATCCCCTCAGCGCATCTGAATCGAAAAAGACTCAGCCGTTGCCGGATGTTCCGGCCGATACACCGGCTTGTGAGACCATGCTTCAAATCTCCGGCATGTGGTGCTCGGCCTGCGCCTGGCTCATCGAGCACGCTCTTTCGAAGGAGCGTGGAGTCCAGTCTGCGCAGGTGTTCTTTGCCTCTGACTTGCTGAGGGTCAAATACTACCCCCAATACCTACCTCCCGATCGGATCCGGAATCGAATAACCGATCTCGGTTACAAGGTATCGGAGTACAGGCCCGAGTCGGAGACGGCCGACCGAGAGCGGAAGGATCTGCTCCTCCGCTTGGGCGTAGCGGTGTTCTTCTGGCTTCAAGTCATGACGTTGAACGTGGGCATCTACGCCGGCTATTTCCAGAAAGTTCCGGAACAGATCGTGCACATCATGCCGTATGTGCTCATGGTCCTGGCCGCCCCTACCGTTTTCTACTCCGCCAGACCCATCCTTCATATTGCCTGGCGAGGGCTTCTGAACCGCACCATCCGCATGGAGACTCTTCTCGCTCTGGGAATCCTGTCCGCCTTCTTTTACAGCGTCCATCAGACTGTTACGGGGGGAGCCCATATCTACTTCGATACGACTTGCGCCTTGGTTACTTTGGTCTTACTTGGCAAATGGTTCGAGCGCACCGCCAAAGATAGGACGTCTCGCACAGTCACACTGATGTACAGGATGATGCCCGGGAAAGCTCGGATGTTGGCGGGGGGACGGGAACGATTCGTTTCGATCGAAGCCCTTCGATCCGGGGACACTTTTGTTGTCAAAGCAGGTGAGCGCATTCCAGCGGACGGCGTCGTCTCGTTGGGTGAGTCGTA
>JAUVQL010000010.1 GCA_030598165.1 Acidobacteriota bacterium
GAGCTTGCCGCTACCAAAACGTACGAACTCGATATCCAAGTAGGAATCTATGAACTCCAGCTCTTCTTTGAGGGGACTGAAGTTATCCTGCTCGCGGAGAAGTTTTCTCAGAATATTGGAGAGCTTTCGGACCAATCCTCGGGCCATATCTGGGTCCGTACGGATGGCCGCCGATATGGAGTTCAGTGTATTGAAAAGAAAATGGGGATTGATCTGGCTGGAAAGGGCTTGTAGTCGTGCCCGAACCACCATGACCTCCTGGTCGGCGAGCTTTTGTTCGAGACGGATGCTATTCCATATCTTAAGTGGTATGCCGAGACATGCCAAGGTGGTCAAATAAATGGCCAGCACCACCCAGGCATTCGGCGAGTAGAGGTGAAACATGTTACCGGTTTCTTCACCAATGAATATCCGTAGGGATTCGAGGCCCACGGTGACTGCAAAAATGACGATTTGCCAGTCGAAGATCCGATCTCGTATGGCGGTCTTTCCAATGCGATAGAGGTTCAGAAAAACGAAGGGGGAAAAGCTCCAAATGTCCTCTTTACGGCAAAGCTCTCGGACGATGCCTCCCGCCACTCCGTAAAAGACGCCGAGAGCGAGAGCGAACCATTCTCCTTGGACTGCGGCCGGTGCACCCACCATTAGACCCACCGCAGCCCCCGTAAATGGACCGGTCAGAAGCCCCACGAGGACGGTGCCGGATAGAGAGAGGTCGGCGGCGTTGTAGCCCACAAGGAGGCGTATCATCACTCCCAAGGAGAGGAGCGCCCCCGCCAACAACGCGAAAACGAGCTTTTCTTTGGGAGACAGCTCTTCCTTGTACAGGAGCCTTTTGAACGCCTGGAAGCGACCCAGCAAGCTTGCGATGGCGGCCATAAATGCCAGCTTGACGAGGAGGGTGACCAGGACGAGCTGGTTCAAGCTAAGAGTATGTTCCATCTTAGTCGGACGTTAGCATGGGACTCTCCGACTGTCGAGTCGCTTGTCAAGGTATCTGAAGGGAGATTTTCACCCGTCCCCACGTCCTGGTGGCTGTCGCGGCTATGTCATCGAATTTCCAGCTTCCGACCTCGCCCAAAATCCTGGGATTGGCTTCGGGAATCGTGGACCAGACGATTTGCGGGTTGATAGGCACGTTCGAAGGACCGAGCTCGAATCCCACGATGATGGTTCCTTGGAGCGGGACGCCGAGCTGATTATCTATGACCGGAAGCTCGGTTCCGGGAGGTGGCTCGAGCTCGATCGGGGACAGTTGGGAACGCTCATCTTGTTGGAGGAGCCTTGGAGTAGCGGTGAGTACCAGATGGACGCTGCGAGATCGGAGCCTCTCGTACATCAATCCTCGATGCTCCCCATCGGGATACTCCCTGAAGTGCGACAGATAGTCGCGCATGTTGACTTCGAGGTCTTCTCGACTCCAGGCGGTGGTTTGACCAAGGCGGAGCTCTATTCCGTCTTGGAGTTGGCGTACAGGTTGGCCGGACTTCGAGAAAGTCGTCTCTACTCTCGCCTTTATCTTTCCGTCGGCATCTGGGCTCTCGAGATCCAGAACGATCCCGAGACTTCGAGAGCGAAGAGACCATGAGACACGTGCGATACCCTCATCTACTCGAACCGTCTCGGAAGCCAGGGCGGCGATGAAAGAGCCTGGCACTTTCTTGGAAAGTGTTGCGAGCCACTGGTTGGCCGTTACCGCTCGACCATCGGTAGCGATGGCGAAACCGAGGTCCCTCATCAGGGCTCGATCCGGATTCGCGTCTCGCGTCTCGAACACTCGGATGTCGACGACGAGATCGTTTGTCACCGTTTGCCCCGAGTCGAACGCAGCACTGGTGCTCGCAAGAAACAGCCAGAAGATGACGGCCGGTGTGGCCTGAAGTTTGTTCATCATGTGGGTTACTGGCTAACCGAGAACCGGCATGACCTGCTCGGTTTCGAGTAGACCTAGCAAAACGACAGCGCCATGATAGTGGCAACCGGGGCATACATCAAGAAGCTCGGCGATCGTTTTGGATGTTTGGAGGGCATCCCAAATCGCTTCGGCCTCTTTCTTGCCCTCTTGCCGGGACCACTGGAGTTGACTCTCGGCTCGCTCCAAAACAGTCGTGTCTGATGGCAGTTTATGGCGGAGCGCCGCAAGCTCGTCTTGGAGTCGAACCGAGTCCAAGACCAGCGCCATAGCAGGTACTGTGATACTCGGGTCCGCATCCTCTTCGCGAGAGGCATCGCTTGTCGAAAAGACGAACTCTCCAGCTAGTGTCATCTGGAAGAGCTGGTGGATAGCCTCGTCGCCCCGGCGATGTTGAAATGATGCTTGAGCGATGTTGCCGTTTTGGAAGAACAGTAGTCCAGCCGTTGTGTCCTCGGCCGTGAGCTTCATGACTCCCGTTTGGGACGAGGCGATGAGCGTCTGGATGACAGTGGCGAGGTCGAAGTAACTCAGGTTTCCCTGGAGCTCCTTGCTACCGCCGCCCGCCGGTTGATCTTGGAGGAGCTTGATGAGCCGCTCGGCGAGAATGACGCAAAGCTGGCTGCTGAAGCCGGCATGATTGGCCAGGAGATCCACGAACAGCTCTCTTCCAATCACGATGAGCTCAGCGTGCTCCGGAACCCGCACGTCCGCTGCTCGAGGAGAGTCCGTGAGAATGGCGAGCTCGCCGAGGCAGTCGCCCCGTCCGAGATAGGCCAAAGGCCTTGATTCGTCTCCTTCCCGAGGGCTCAACACCTCGACCACGCCGCTCTTCACGACGAAGAGGCTGTCACCGGGCTCGCCTTTGCGGACGATCCATGACCCGGCGGGATAGTATTCCGAGTGAGCCTGCATAAGGATGGTGCGAATGACGGCCTCGGGCATGCTCCGAAAAAGCTCCGCCTCGCGCAGGACGCCGATATCGTCTAGTTCTCCGAAGGTTTCAGTGTCCATGTGAAATGACTGAAGTGGGCTTATTATACCCCACCGTCGATATTGGGGAAAAGCGTCGTAAATGATAAAATCAAATGTTCGAGAAACGTAAATGAAATTCTCTCAGCGACTCCTTTTTGCTATCTACTTGTACGGCGGCACATAAGACGCCGACCCCGTTCAGTTAGCCACCTCGTTCATTTTTATGCAGTATCTAAAGGAGTAAGAATTATGGGGAGTGTAAAACCAACCGACGTTCATGCATCGCTTGCGAAGCACATGCTCGTGGATGGGATGGATCTGGTCTTTGATATGAAGCGGAGTCAAGGCGCTTACATCTGCGACGCCAGGGATGGACGTCGATTCCTTGATTTCTTTTCTTTCTTTGTCACCTACCCGGTTGGGATGAATCATCCCAAGATGCTCGAGCCCTCTTTCAAAGAAAAGTTGGCGGAAGTCGCCATCCAGAATCCGTCGAACTCCGACGTCTATACAGTGGAAATGGCAGAGTTCGTAGAGGCGTTCTCTCGAGTTGCGATACCCGAGCATGCGCCCTACCTATTCATGGTGGCCGGAGGGGCCCTTGCCGTCGAGAACGCCCTGAAAGCGGCTTTTGATTGGAAGGTTCGCAAGAATCTCGCCCGTGGGCTCGAGGAAGAGCGTGGGCAGAAGATCATTCATTTCGAGCAGTGTTTCCATGGGAGAAGCGGCTACACGCTCTCGCTGACCAATACGGCAGACCCTCGGAAAACGAAGTTCTTTCCTAAGTTCAAATGGCCGCGCGTACCGAATCCCACGATCTCCTTCCCTCTGGAGGGTGCCAATCTCGAGGCGGTTGTCAAAGCGGAAGCCAAGGCCGTCGACGAGATCAAGCAAGCACTCCGAGAGAACGAAAACGATATTGCCGCGCTCATCATCGAGCCCATCCAAGGTGAGGGCGGAGATAACCATTTTCGTAAGGAGTTCTTCCGCGAGCTTCGCACTCTTGCAGACGAGAACGAGTTCATGTTCATCGTTGATGAAGTGCAAACCGGTTTGGGACTGACAGGGAAGATGTGGGCCCACGAGCACATGGAAGTGCTCCCGGACATGATTTGTTTTGGTAAGCGGACGCAGGTGTGCGGTTTCCTTGCTTCCCGTCGACTCGATGAGGTGGAAAACCATGTTTTTCAGGAGTCCTCTCGTATCAACTCCACCTGGGGAGGCAATCTCGTAGACATGGTTCGTGCCACCCGTTACCTCGAGATCATCGAGGGAGAGCAACTCGTCGCTAACTCCCGCGAGGTGGGGGCCCATCTCCTTTCCGGTCTCCAGGGGATCCAATCGGAGTTCCCCCGGTTGATTTCGAATGCCCGAGGCCGAGGTCTCATGTGTGCTTTTGACCTCCCGGACTCGGAAACCCGTGACAAGTTCTCGAAGGTTGCCTACGAGAAGGGCATGCTGATCTTGCCCTCGGGGGAGATCTCCATCCGTTTCCGGTCTTCCTTGACCCTGACGCGCGAGCAGTGTGACGAAGGACTCGAGATGACAAGGCGCTCTCTCGAGGATTTGAGTTGATACTCAGCCCTGTTCGCGTTTGCGGCGAAACAGGGCTAGAATAATCTAAACCGACTACAAAACCGACTATAGAGCTGTTTCGTAAGGAGAAGGCAATGGATCTGGATACCCGGGTGCGGGTTTACAATGAAGCCTTGGGAGTGAAGGGTGCAAAAGGTAGGCTGATGGCCATCAACAAGGCCGGATTTTACGAGGTCTCCCTCGAAGTCAAGGAGAATTACTACGAGGCGCTTTTGCCCATCAGCAGTACCGTTATTCTTTCTGCAGATGCAATCGAGGAAGAAGTTAGAATCGAAGTCGAGCGTTTCTGAGTCTTCTCCGTCGCGACAACCTCCTACTTGTCCCTCTCCCGCCCGAATTCCATCCGTTCTCGTGCTAGAATCTGCTGGAGCGCGCCAGAATTTAAAATCTCAGGAGGGCGGTAGTGGGTAAGACTCGTTTCGCTCCAAGGTCATTGTCCTTGCTGGCCGTAGCCGTGGTTTGGCTCGTTTCAACGACTGCATCCGCGGAGATTGTCCACCTCAAAAACGGTGACGTCCTTCATGGGAGCGTCATCTCGGTCAACTCGCGGGAAATCACGTTGGAAACGCCCTATGGGCGTCTCAAAATTCCCAAAGATGACATCCAGCGTATCGATTACGAAGAGGGCGAAAAGGGCAAGGCGCCGGAGGGCAAGCCTGCGCCAAAGCCGAGACTCGCCATCAAGGCTCCGAAAGAAGAACTAGAGGTTTCCTCGACGCGATCTGTCATCTCTATGGAAATCCGTGGACGATCCTTCTGGTATGCCTTCATTTCACCTACCGCGAGTCCTGCTGACCTCAGTGTCCGGCTCAGGATTTACTTTGGTGACAAAGAAGCAGCCATGCTCCTCGACACCAAGCCGGACACGGTGGACGGGGATACGTACTACAATTCCTTCACGTTTTCGCCCACGGACTCCAAGGTGATAAGGACCGGAGCGGGTTTCGACTGTGTGGTGACGGAAGCCGAGGACGGCCGGGTGACGTTGAGGTTACAGCTTCCCGAGGGTGAAAGCGGGGGAAAGTACCTCATTCGAATGCGTTATCAGGTCAATGAGGGAGACCGGCAGTTCCCTCGCTGGACCGACGCCGTCACGCGGGGTTTCAACATCCAGGTGGAGCCCCGTATGGAAACGCACGTCATCCTTCAGCAAGATGCGTCGGGGCTGGACTACACCGGTTTCTTCCGAAAGAGCATGCAGAACGTGGAATCCTTCAGGCTAGAGGTTTTGAGTAGCGAGGTGAAAGAGCCGTCGCAAGATCCAGAGTTTTGAAATTGCGCTTGGCTTCAGTGGGTCTCCTTGTTCTCCTGGCGGTCTGCTGGCTGGCGAGCCCTCCTGCTGTTGCTCAGCGATATGCCGGTACCTTTGTCTTCCAATCGGATCGAGCCGGTAACTGGGATCTTTATCTCATTGAGGCTGACGGGTCTGGTCTCACGGTCCTTACCCGAAATGAAGCCGACGATCGACATCCCCTGTGGTCTCCTAGCGGTGATCGAATTGCCTTTTGCTCCGAGAGAACGGGCGCTGGAGACATTTATGTCATGAATGCCGACGGTTCCGGATTACGCCGACTCACCGATCATCCCCGATACGAAGGTGCCCCGAGCTGGGGCCCAACGGGAGAGTGGATTGTCTTCGAAGGTGAAAGAGACGGTCGGTCCGAGCTCTATCAGGTCGACGTCGCTTCTAGAAAAGTGGAACGACTCACCGATTCGCTTTCACGCAAGCTGGGTCCCGACGTGTCGCCGGATGGAAAGACCATCGCCTTTATGGACAGGGGCGTCATCCGTTGGCAGATAGCTCTCATGGACCTCCGCCGCAAAGGCAAGCGCATACTAACCGGGGGTTGGGGAAGCTGCAGGCCGGCTTGGGCGCCCGACGGCCGACTTCTCGCCTTCGTGAGTACCCGTGAAAGTGACAAAGCCGATATCCGGCTCATGGACATGGAGCGGGAGACGGATTGGAAGCTTCACTCTCGGCCCAACGCACATAACTATGATCCTTCCTTTTCTTCGGATGGCTTGACCCTGGCTTTCGCTTCCACGATCGAGCGGCAACCGGAGCAATGGGACTTGTATCTCATCGACATAAACGGCAGAAACCTTCGAGCTCTGACGACCGGGCCGGGCAACGATCGTTTCCCCGATTGGCGCCCCGTTGGCAAGAAACACTGAGGTTTAGATGGAATCCTCGACGGCCGAGTCGGATCGCATCGCGACGCGGCGTGTCCTCGCCGTCATCTTGGCGCTGAACCTCATCGTCTGCTTTGCGAAGCTCGCTGCAGGTGCCATGGCGCATTCCCTTGCGGTCATGTCCGATGGCGTACATTCCTCCATTGACGCCATCAACAACATTTTTGGAATCGTTCTATTGAGAATGGCTGCCAGAGAACCGGATGCCGGTCACCCCTACGGCCATGAAAAAATCGAGACCTTGGGAGCTTTTTCCATTGCCGGTTTCATGCTCATCACCTGCTACGAGATCGTGAAGCAAAGCATCTTACGCCTTCTCGGCGGAGAAACACCCTCTTTCGAGATCAGCACCTTGACCTTCGCCGTCATGGGAACGACCCTTTTCATCAACGTCTTCGTCGTCATCTATGAAAAAGCCATGGCCCGGCGTTATTCGAGTGAGTTCCTTTACGCTGATGCGGTTCACACGCAAAGCGATATCCTAGTGACGCTTTGTGTCTTGGCCGGACTTCCGCTCGTTATGAGAGGCTATGTGGTCGTCGACGCTATTTTGGCGCTCGTCATCTCCGGTGTCATCGCATGGAGTGGCTTTCTCGTGCTGCGCCGAACGGTTCCTGTCCTTCTCGACGCCGCCGCGGTGGATGAGAGTGAAATTTACAAAGCGTCGGCGAAGTTTCCGAGGGTCGTCGCCGTTACCGACATTAGAAGCCGAATGCATGGGGGGCAGAAATTCATCGAGTTGACGCTCGTGGTTTCAGAGACGGATCTTCGCGAGGCTCACGAGATCACGGAGCGATTCGAGAGGAAGATCGTCAAGCTGTGCGGCCCAGCTGCCATTACCGTCCATATAGAGCCGGAAAAGTGAAGAAGAAGAGATTGAACCTCATTCTTGTTCGGCACGGTCTCACGGATTGGAACGTAGAAGGGCGGCTCCTAGGCCGGAATCCCATCCCACTCAATGAAAATGGCCAAGCTCAAGCGGAGCGGGCGGCCCGAGCTCTGAGTGGGCTCTCCGTCGAGGCCGTTTACTCCAGCCCACAGCGTCGGACCCAGCAAACCGCCGAAGCCATTGCCCGAGAGCTCGAGCACCCTGTAGAGACCGAGTCCGGCCTAGATGAGGTTTGGCTTGGCCATTGGCAGGGAAAGTTAGTTAGTGAGCTTCGTGGTGATCCCGACCTCGAAAACACCATCGAAGATCCCACCTATGTATGTGACGCCATCGAGCCTGCTGCCGAGGTACAAGGGAGGATCGTCGGTTTCGTCGAGCGATTACGGTCGGAGAACGAAAAAAAGAATTACGTCCTTGTGTCCCATGGCGACCCTCTGCGGCTCCTTGTGGTTCATTATCTCGCGATGGAGTTGGCGTCGTTCCGTCGGCTGGAGATCGATAACGGATCGGTGAGCGTCCTCCGTTTCACACCCCGCGGCCCGCGCCTTGTGTTGCTCAATTGGAAGGATGAGCTTCCGGAATTCCTTCGAGAAGCCGCAAATTAACGCAAACAAACGAACTCAACGCAAAGGCGCAGAGTCGCAAAGACGCAAAGAAGACTGAATCGATCTATCAAGATTCAGTGGTGTGGCTTGTCTTCTTGGCGTCTCCGCGCCTTGGCGGCTTGGCGTTGACTTCCGGATTTCTTGTTTTCTTAAGTTCTTGAGTTCTCGAGTTCTCGAGTTCTTGAGTTCTCTATTGAGGCAGCGCTAGTCCCGCCTTGGACACCAAATCGTAGAAACACTCTACTGGGAATCCGACGACATTGGAGGGGGAGCCGACGATCCGTTCCACAAAGAGCCCGCCTTTACCTTGGATGGCGTAAGCACCGGCCTTGTCCGAAGGCTCACCCGTCTCGACGTACCAGCGGATCTCACTCTCACGCATCTTGCGGAAGCGGACGCGCGTGACAGAGGTAGCCACCAACTGCACTGCTTTTTCATTCGAAACGAGCGCCATACCACTCACGACCTGGTGCCACCGTCCCGAGAGCTTGCGGAGCATTTTTTTTGCTTCCCGGTCGTCACGAGGTTTTCCAAGAATGGCTTCATCTACCACCACGGTTGTATCGGCGGCTAGGACCCATGAATGTGGATTCTGGAGAGCCACGTCGCGCGCCTTTTCGAGCGCTATACGGCGCACGTAAGCCCGGGGCTTCTCGCGAGACCGAGGACGCTCGTCGACTTCCGGATGCTTTTGCCGAAAAGGGTAGCCGAGCTGCTTCAGGTACGAAACCCGCCGAGGTGAAGAAGACGCTAGGATTAGACTGGGTGTTTTCATATTTACCGAGAGAGTTTCTTTCGATCCTCCGTGAACTTCTTGAAAAGAGCCTCCCTTTTTAGATCACAATCCTTGCGGGTCTGAGAAAGGCGACGGTCGTACTCTTCTTGGATCCCATTCGCCACTCGGTCTTTAGCCAGCTCCGCCTTCAAGCGCCCCTCCTCTTGTGCGACTGCTCTTTCGTACTCCACCACGGCGCTCGAGATCATGCGTTCCGCTACTTGGTTGGTTCTCTCGAAGGTGAGCCGCTCCTCAGATAGCGCGTCTTGCATCGCTGATTGGTAAGTGATTCGAGCTTCCTCGATGACATCCTGGTACTTTTCACGAGCTACCTCTACCGTCTCTTCGTATTTCCGGTCGGCGGCCTTCCTCAGCGCTCTTTGCTCTTCGAGACGCCGGCGGGAGATCTTCTCGAGTTCTGCCTTCCATTTCTTCTTCGCATCTCTTAGCGCTTTCTGACGCGTTCTGAAGGCTTTATCCTTGGCGCGACGGTGCTTTTGTTCCGCCTTGAAAGCGGCGCGACGTCTCTTTTCTTCTGCATCTCGGAGTTCGTCGTCTCGTAACTCGTTTGCCTTTTGGACGGCTTTCCTTTGAGCGTTTTTTGCCGAGGCGAGACCTTTATTGTATTTCTTGAGGGCTTTCTTGGCGGAGTCGATTTCCATCAGCGCTCGATCGCGCTCTTCCTCGATTTTGTCCCTTTGTTGGTTGCATATCGCATCCAAAGCTTCCAGATCCCGAGACAGTTTCAAGGTCAAATCGGCTAGTGTCCGTGCCACCTTACGCCTCCTTGGACGTCAGAGTTCGATAATCCTCAGGGGTATCCACGTCGCAGTGGATGCCTGAATCATCGACCTCGACTTCTAGTACATCATTTGAATGATCCCATACGACTTGTCGTGCACCCACAGAATCAGGCGCCTTTATGAGCTCTTCGAAGACCGATTGGGAGAACAACACGGGGTGTCCCCGTCGCCCCTCGCAAAGTGGAAGAGCGACAGGGGGTCGAGCTTCTTCGAACCGTTCGATGAGTGTATCGATCACAACCCGATCGACTTTCGGATGATCGACCGGACAAATAAGAGCCCCATCGACGGATTCTTTTTCGAGTGCTTTCAGGCCGGCGCGAATGGAGGACAGCATACCCTGTCGGTAATCCGGATTCACGACCGGGACGGCTTCGCCGAAGGGAACCTGGCGACGGACCCGTTCATGCTCGTGGCCGAGAACGACCACGATAGGTCTCGAACGCGATGCGGCGAACTCTCTTATCAAACGCTCCAAAAAGGTGCTTTCCCCGAAGGGTAATAGTGGCTTGGGCGAGCCGATACGACGAGACTCCCCCGCGGCCAATATGATGCCTGCAATCCTCACCAGATTACTC